>CAZBCH010000001.1:0-2541 GCA_964490235.1 uncultured Flavobacteriaceae bacterium
ACATGAATTTAAGAGTAGAAGAAAAGCAAAAGGTTCTGGAAATCGATGACTTAAAAGAAAGAGCGCTAGAAACTTTACGTTTTATGAATATAGAACGTCAGAAATTAGAGCTTAAAAATGACATACAGTCCAAAGTGCAGACTGATATTAATAAACAGCAACGCGAGTACTTTTTACACCAGCAAATGAAAACCATCCAAGATGAATTAGGTGGTGGAGTTTCTTCTCATCAAGAAATAGATGAAATGAGACAACGTGCTAAAAAGAAAAAGTGGGACGATAAAGTAAAGGAGCATTTTGAAAAAGAGCTTTCAAAAATGCAACGTATTAATCCTCAAGTGGCTGAGTATTCTATACAGCGTAATTATCTAGATTTATTCCTTGACTTACCTTGGAATGAATATTCAAAAGATAATTTTGATTTAAAGAGAGCTATGAAAATTCTTGATCGTGATCATTACGGTCTCGACGAGGTTAAGAAACGTATTATAGAATATCTAGCGGTCTTAAAATTGCGTAACGACATGAAGTCTCCCATTTTATGTCTTTATGGTCCTCCTGGTGTAGGGAAAACATCTTTAGGGAAATCTATGGCAGAGGCGCTAGGACGTGAATATGTGCGCATTTCTTTAGGTGGTTTAAGGGATGAGGCAGAAATACGTGGGCATCGTAAAACATACATAGGAGCGATGCCAGGTCGTATTATACAAAGCATCAAGAAAGCAAAAACATCTAATCCAGTTTTTGTTCTCGATGAGATCGATAAATTAAGCAACTCGCATAATGGCGATCCTTCAAGTGCCATGCTAGAGGTTCTTGATCCTGAACAAAACAGCGCTTTTTATGATAATTTCCTTGAGATGGGATTTGATTTAAGTAAAGTAATGTTTGTGGCCACTTGTAATTCTCTTAATACCATACAACCAGCATTGCGTGACCGTATGGAAATTATAAATGTTACTGGTTATACTATTGAAGAAAAGGTAGAAATAGGAAAACGCCATTTATTACCTAAGCAATTGCGCGAGCATGGTATGGATACTTCTCGTTTAAAAATCGCTAAACCTCAATTAGAAAAAATAGTTGAAGGATATACTCGAGAAAGTGGTGTAAGAACTTTAGATAAGCAAATTGCAAAAATGATACGTTATGCTGCAAAAAGCATCGCAATGGAAGAAGATTATGATATTAAAGTAACTAATGATACCATAATTGAGGTGTTAGGCTCTCCTAAGCTGCAACGCGATAAATATGAAAATAACGAAGTTGCCGGAGTTGTTACTGGACTAGCCTGGACTAGTGTAGGAGGTGATATCTTATTCATAGAATCCATCCTTTCTAAAGGAAAAGGAAATCTAAGCATTACTGGTAACTTAGGTAAAGTAATGAAGGAAAGTGCCACTATAGCAATGGAATATATAAAAGCAAATGCAGACGAGTTAGGTATCAATACATCAATCTTTGAGAAATACAATGTACATATTCACGTTCCTGAAGGAGCAACACCTAAAGATGGACCTAGTGCTGGAATCACGATGTTAACCTCTTTAGTATCCTTATTTACTCAAAGAAAAGTAAAGAAAAGCATTGCAATGACTGGAGAGATTACCTTGCGTGGTAAAGTATTACCGGTAGGCGGAATCAAAGAAAAAATTCTAGCTGCAAAACGTGCTAAGATTAAAGAAATTCTTTTGTGTGAGCAAAATCGTAGAGATATTGAAGAAATAAAAGAAGAGTATTTAAAAGGGCTTACTTTTCATTATGTAAGTGATATGAGCAATGTACTTGAACTTGCATTGACTAAACAAAAGGTAAAGCACCCTAAGGATTTAAGTTAAAAGTCTATTTCTTTTGAACTAAAAAAGCTCGAGAATTGTTCTTGAGCTTTTTCATGAAAGAATTATTGATTATTTCTTCAACTTTTTATAATATTCATCTAAAACCGTTTTTCTACCTACGGTTTTAGTAATGATATCTTTGTCTAGATCCCATCCTCTTGCCGGACTGTATTCACGGCCGTACCATATAATTTGAAGATGTAGGTCGTTCCATTTTTCTTCTGGAAAGAGTCTTTTAGCATCTTTTTCTGTTTGTACGACGTTTTTTCCGTTAGTTAAATTCCATCGGTACATCAACCTGTGGATGTGAGTATCTACAGGAAAAGCTGGTATACCAAAAGCTTGGGATAATACTACTGCGGCAGTTTTATGTCCTACAGCTGGCATTGCTTCTAGTTCTTCATATGTTTGCGGCACTTGACCGTTATGTAGATCTATAATCATTTGAGAAAGTCCATGTATTCCTTTGGCCTTCATTGGACTTAATCCTACTGGTTTAATGATTTCTCTAATTTCATCTATGCTTAGTTTAACCATGTCATAAGGATTATCTGCACGTTCAAATAAGAGAGGAGTGATTTGATTAACGCGCACATCTGTGCTTTGTGCACTCATTAAAACGGCTATCAGCAACGTATATGGGTCTGTGTGATCTAGAGGAATTGGTATAGTAGGATAGAATTCTTCTAATTTATTTATGATA
>CAZBCH010000002.1:0-2502 GCA_964490235.1 uncultured Flavobacteriaceae bacterium
AAATGCATATCTTTAAAATCTTTACTAAAAACCAGCCGATATGAAAATTCGTGAAATAAATGCCATGCGTGGTCCTAACTATTGGTCTGTAAGACGTCATAAATTAATTGTGATGGTTTTGGATTTAGAAACAATGGAGGAATTCCCTACTAATAAAGTACCTGGATTTCCAGAACGATTAAAGGCTATGTTTCCTACTATGTACTCACATAGATGCTCTGAAGGTTATGAAGGTGGTTTTTTTATGCGTGTGGACGATGGCACGTGGATGGGACACGTCATAGAACACATCGCTTTAGAAATACAAACTCTCGCTGGGATGGATACCGGTTTTGGTAGAACGCGCGGTTATGGTGAAGAAGGCGTTTATAACGTTGTGTTTTCTTATATGGAAGAAAATGTTGGTCGTTTTGCAGCAAAATCAGCGGTAAGAATATGTGAGGCTTTAATAAGTGGCGAAGAGTACAATCTTGAAGAAGATATTCAAGAAATGCGCGAGTTGCGTGAAAGTTCTCGATTAGGACCGAGTACTGGATCTATTGTTGAAGAAGCCCAATCGAGAGGCATTCCATGGATAAGATTAAATAAATATTCCTTAGTACAATTGGGTTATGGAGCAAATCAAAAGCGTATTCAGGCTACCGTAACTAGTGAAACCAGTAGCATAGGTGTAGAATTAGCTTGCGATAAAGAAGATACAAAATTCTTATTAGAACAGGCTGAGGTTGAGGTGCCCAAAGGTGATATCATTAGAAGAGAAAGAAGTCTTAAAGGAGCCTGCGATTATGTAGGATTTCCATTAGTTATAAAACCTATAGATGGCAATCATGGTAGAGGAATAACAGTAAATATTAACAGTTATGAGGATGCATTAGTCGCTTTCCATCATGCTAAAGATAGTTCTAAAAGTGGAGCTATAATAGTTGAGAAATTTATCACTGGTGCTGACTATAGACTATTAGTTATTAACAACAAACTAGTTGCTGGTGCGATTAGAACTCCAGCTCATGTCGTAGGAGATGGAAACTCTACCGTTCAAGAATTAATAGATAAAGTTAATAGCGATCCTCGTCGCGGTTTTGGACATGAAAACGTCCTTACAAAAATTACTACTAATGAGTTGACCTTAAATATTATTAAAGAAGCGGGATACACTTTAGATTCTGTTATCGCTCAAGGCGAAAGATTGATCCTCAAAGACACCGCAAATCTAAGCACTGGAGGAACTGCCGAAGATATAACTGATATCATCCATCCAGCAAATGTGAGCATGGCAGAGCGTATTTCCAAAATAATTGATCTTGATATTTGTGGAATCGATGTCATGACCACCGATATCTCTCAACCATTATCTGACACTGGTGGCGCTGTTCTAGAAGTTAACGCTGGTCCAGGTTTTAGAATGCATCTAGCTCCTACAACTGGTTTACCTAGAAATGTAGCTGCACCTGTTATAGATAAGTTGTTTCCTATAAAAGGAGAAACAGGACGTATACCTATAATTTCTATCACTGGAACAAATGGTAAAACAACTACCTCTAGATTAATTGCTCATATTGCAAAAATGAATGGTTATCGTGTAGGTTACACAACTAGCGATGGTGTATACATTCAGAATAGATTATTAATGACTGGTGACTGTACCGGTCCAGCAAGTGCAGAATTTGTACTTAAAGATCCTACTGTTAATATGGCCGTATTAGAATGCGCACGCGGTGGACTTTTACGAGCAGGCTTGGGTTTTAAAAAATGCGATGTAGGAATTGTAACTAATGTAGCAGCAGATCATTTAGGGTTAAAAGGAATTCATACTATAGAACAGCTTGCAAAGGTTAAAGGTGTTATACCTGAAACGGTGTTGCCTAATGGATATGCAGTACTTAATGCAGATGATGATCTAGTCTATGACATGCGTCGATCAGTAGAATGTAATGTAGCCTTATTCTCGATGGATGAAAATAATCCTAGGATTAAAGCATTGCAAAGATTAAACGGTATTACAGCTGTTTATGAAGAAGGTTTTGTAACCATATGTAGAGGAGAATGGAAGATGCGATTAATGAAAGCAGAGCATATACCACTTACATATGGTGGTAAAGCAAAGTTCATGATACAAAATGTTCTTGCTGCTATTCTTGCGGCGCATGTGCAAGGTATAAGTAATGAAGATATCAAAGCTGCTTTAGAAACATTTGTACCTTCCGCATCTCAAACTCCTGGAAGATTGAACATGTTTAAGTTTTCAAACTTTAATATACTTTTAGATTATGCACACAATGCTGCAGGCATGAGAGGACTCAAAAACTTCACTGATGAACTAGATGCTACCGTAAAAGTAGGTATCATTGCTGGAATAGGAGATAGGAGAGTAGAAGACAATAATGAGATGGGTAGCATTGCTGCAGAAATGTTTGCTGAAATTATTATTAGACAAGACAAACGCCTAAGAGGAAAAACAGAAGAAGAGCTTATCAAAATGCTAGATGACGGTATTAAAAGTAA
>CAZBCH010000003.1:0-23852 GCA_964490235.1 uncultured Flavobacteriaceae bacterium
GATTTAACCATCAAATGGGAGAAACTTTTATAGAACCACAAGCTGAGGTGCAAAAAGATTCTATGTTAGTTCCTGGAACTGATGGGGAGAAAATGAGTAAATCAAGAGGCAATATCATAGATATATTCCAAAGCGACAAAAAGTTGCGCAAGCAATGTATGACTATAGAAACAGATAGCACACCTTTAGAAGACCCTAAAAACCCAGATACTTGTAACGTATTTGCTCTATATAAATTAATCGCTCCTGAGCACAAAATTCAGGAAATGCGCAATAATTATGTAGCGGGCAACTATGGTTATGGACATGCAAAGCAAGCTCTTTTTGAAGCCCTGTGTGAACGTTTTAAAGAGGCTAGAATGCGTTATAATCATTTAATGGATAACAGGCATGAATTAGACATGGCACTAGAGGAAGGTGCGTTTAAAGCGCGTCATATAGCAAATGATGTATTAAAAAGAGTGCGCTCTAAGGTAGGTTATTAAAAAGAATTATTATTTACTATGTAAAAAGCCTGTTTTATTAAAACAGGCTTTTTTCTTTCTAATTATATTATTTATGAAGTGTTTGCTGCACATCTAACTAGGCAAATAGCCCAGTCATTTCTGCATCTATCTTATTTATGATTTCTCCTAGATCCTCTGGATTGTTTACAAAATCGATGTTGTCTACGTCTATAATCAATAAATTTCCTTTCTCATATCCATGTATCCATGCTTCATAACGCTCGTTAAGGCGGCTTAGGTAATCGATTGAGATGCTATTTTCATAATCGCGACCACGTTTGTGAATCTGGTTCACGAGATTAGGAATAGAGCTACGTAAATAAATCAATAAATCTGGTGCAGCCACAACTCCTTCCATAAGGTCAAATAATGAACTGTAATTATCAAAATCACGTTGAGATAGCAATCCCATTGCATGAAGATTAGGAGCAAAAATATTTGCGTCTTCATAGATCGTACGATCTTGAATGATTTTTTTACCACTTTCACGTATATCCAGTACCTGACGGAAACGACTGTTCAAGAAATACACCTGTAAGTTAAATGACCAGCGCTCCATATCTGTATAAAAATCTTCAAGATATGGATTCTCTAATACGTCTTCAAATTGAGGAGTCCATTTATAATGTTTTGCAAGTAATTTTGTAAGTGTCGTTTTTCCCGCACCTATATTTCCAGCGACCGCTATATGCATGTTTAATTCTTAATGGGGTTGATTGAATAAACGTCCACACGTTTACCGTGCCAAAGATAAAGTTTTCCACCCTTTAGATAAAGGGAATTGACTTCCTTTTCTTGAATAGTGATGGTGATGTTCTCGCTTTCGCGAAAGCGGAATTCCTTATCCATCTTCAATACTTTAATTTCATTTTCTTTGAGATAAATAAGGTGTTCAAAATCGTAATCGATAAAATTTATCTCTGTAACAGCAAGAGTAGCGGTTTTACTGCCATAGGCATTATAAGTTTCTATGTGGCCATCACTTATTACATGACAGAAATTATAATCGCTCAAAAATTGTGTGACGTTATCTTTTAAAACAGCGGTGCTTATCAAGGTTCTATCATTGATATAATCATAAAGTTCTAATCGATTGCGATCTAGATCATGTAACCAGAAGCGTCTTTCACCGGCAAGTCTGGCATGCTCAAAGAACCGTGACGGTTGTAACTCATTTAATAAAATACGTTGACGTTCATTAAGTCTATTGTCTAGTATAACAACGGTTTGAGTGTCTTTATAAAAAAGCAAGATTTTTAAAGGATTAATCAAATCTACCTCGGTAAGGTCGCCTAATTGTACATCATAGAATTGCTGTACATTCTTTCCATGTTTTTTAAAAAACACATTATCCTTTCCATAGTAAATAGCTTCAAAATCGTCTACTCCGTAAAATGAATCAGCGACTAGACTAAAACTTTGATCTAATTTTTGAGCAAAAGCGATCGAGCTAGTTAAGAGTAAAACAAACAAACATTTCATAGAAAGCAAATTACAACTATGAAACGGATTTTTTATAATGATCTTATAAATAAGAATATTGGAGCACTATAATCAAGTTACATCTATAAAAATGATTTTGAATTTAATGGCAATTATGGAGCGATCAATTTATAACCATAACCTCTCACATTAACTATTTCTAATTGATCATCTTGCGCGATTTTTTTCCTAAGCTTAGTAATAAAAACATCCATACTACGTCCTGAGAAAAAATCATCATTGCCCCATAATTTTTTAAGAATAAAGGTGCGGTCCAGTACTTTATTCTTCTTAAGAACAAGGTGATAAAGTAAATGTGCCTCTCTATGAGTGAGTTTTGTAACCTCATCTTTATAGGTAAGTTGTTGTTTAGGAAAATTAAATGAATACTGACCTAATTCATAAATAGCTGCAGTTTTTTGAACGGTCTGTCTACTTAATAAATTTTCAATGCGCACAATCAATTCTTCCATAGAAAAAGGTTTCTTGAGATAATCGTTACCACCTACATGAAATCCTTCGAGGACATCTTCTGTTTGAGATTTTGCGGTTAAAAATATGATAGGAATCTCTTCGTTTTCTACACGTATTTTTTTTGCTAGTTCAAAGCCATCTAGTTGCGGCATCATCACATCCAGTACTAATATATCTGGTTGTTTTTCATGAAATGCATCTAGAGCGAGAGCTCCATTTATTTTATGACGTACTTTAAAGCCTCTTGTTTCTAAACTTTCTTTAACTATCATTCCTAGAGCTGGTTCATCTTCGGCGAGGATGATATCGATCGTATTTTTATTCATAAGGCAATATTATTTTAAATGTAGTTTGTGGTTGTGTGAAGGCAGTAATGTTACCATTATGTTTTTCAATGATAGATCGTGTGTAAAATAAACCTATCCCAAATCCTTTAACATCGTGGCGGTTTCCTTTTCCTACTCGATAAAATTTATCAAATATGAGCTTTGCATCTTTGCTGCTCAGGTCGCTACCATTATCAGTTACCATTAAGTGAATATTATCTATGTTCTTCATCAACCTAATGTCTATGAGATCACCACCATATTTTATAGCGTTATCTATAAGATTGTTAATAGCATTTTCTAGATGAAAAGCATCTGCCATAAGAATCACTTCTTCATTTGGTTTGTGAAAAGATAAAGTTTTAGAGGTTTGATTGAGATGTTTTGTAATTACCGTTTCAATAAGCTCAGTTATCTCTACGGGACTTTTTTGTAGCATTAGTTCTTTACTGTCTAATGTTGCAGTTTCTAGTATACGCTCTACCATTCCATTAAGTTTAATGAGTTGATCGCGTCCCATATTCAAATACCTATCGGTTTTATCTATATCACCACTATTAGTAAAACTTTGTACACCTTCTAGAGCAGCACTTGCCGTTGCAATAGGTGTTTTAAATTCATGGGTAATATTAGAAATAAGGTCGTTTTTCATTTCTCCTAGAGCCTTTTGCTTTCTTATAATTTGTAGAAGATAAAATAAGCAAAGTACAACGGCGGCAATGAGTAATGCGCTCAATATAATTCCAGTAAGGTTAAGTCTATAAATAGTAGGTGATAGTCCTGAATATGTAAGCAAGAGAGCATCACCTTTTTTAAGTAGTTCAGAATTTGCTCTCAGTACATTTGCACCTTTCTCGTCAAGCAAATAGTTATTTGAATCAGTGTCTACAATTTCTAATTTGTAATCTACATTCAGACTTCTTTTATTCAAATTAGAAACAATTAAACTATCCATGCGCTCTAAGTTCATTTCTTTTTCCTGAAAACTCCTAACAACCTTAGCAGTTAAAGTAGATAAGGTCTTTTGTAAATTAATCTGGTCGGTAAAAAAGGTTTGTACCTCATTGTAATTACCATCAGGTTTCCTAATGTTGTAATTAGGGAAGTTCCACAGATCCTTCATAGGTTCTATCTCATTCAAGGTTTCCATAGTCCCACCTTGCGTAATAAAAATTTCACTCATTTCACTTGGCGCAACATTATCTAATAGAAAACCACGTTGCCCAGCGGCACGCATCATACTATCAGAACTTCTAAAAAGCTTATCAAACTCTGGTTTTCTGTTAGTTGTTTCTTTAACTATAATTCCTACGTTATTGTCCTTAACTAATTGTTCATAATAAGCACTGACACTTTGGTCTAAGCTTATTTGTAAATCAGATACTAAAATTCTTTTTGACTCTTGAAAATTATTATAGTTCCAATAAATCTGTATAGCAAGAGTAGTTGCAATAACTACACTAATTAAGACCAGGATAAAATGATATTTCCTATCGTTCATAGTTCAAAGGTGCATTATTCCTATTATAGATGGAACTCGGTTAACAAATATTAACGCAGATTAACTGTGATAACTATAAAAATAGTTGATATTTGATAGATAAAATCAACCGTTATGAAAATTTTTAAAAAATCAATTTTTCTTTTTATAGTTCTCGCTTTCGCGAAAGCGTACACAATACAAGCGCAACAAGATATCACTGGAATCGCTCATTATCAAAGTAAGATGACTATGGAAAAGCCTGATGACAGCACAGGAATGCAAAAGCTAGAACCTGCCATGCGTAAAATGATTGAAGATGCATTAAAAACAGCTGGAGAGGCAGAGTTTACTCTAAAATTTAATCGTAATGAGTCTTTATATGAAAAAGTACAAGTTCTAGAAGCCCCTAAGAAGCCTAATGGTATGAGTATGACCATACAGATGTCAGGCAGTGGCGATACTTATGGAACCACTTATAAAGATTTGAAAAACCAAACGTTTTTAAGAGAGGACAAAATTCAAGGAAAAGAGTTCTTAATCAAAGATAAAATAGAACCGCTGGACTGGAAAGTCACTGGAGAGACTAAAATGATAGGGAAGTACAACGTTATGAAAGCTACTTATACTTATCCTAAAGAAGAAAAATCTGAAGAGCAAATTAAGAAGGAGGAAGAAAGCAATAGCCTTTTAAATATGGTTGAAGATAAGGATCGTGTTATTACCGCATGGTTTACAATGCAAATACCAATAAGTAATGGTCCAGGAATTTATCAAGGGCTACCAGGTTTAATTTTAGAGCTTAGTGATGGAAACACCACTATTTTATGTAACAAAATAGAAATGAATCCTGAAGATTTTGAAATTAAAAAGCCTAAAAAAGGTAAAAAGATTTCATTGAAGGACTTTAATGAACTGCAAGAGAAAAAGATGCAAGAAATGAAAGAGCGTTTTAAAGGTAGAAGAAGTGGTGGAGTGTTCATTGAAACTAGAGGTTAAGAGTGTTAAAGTTATCTTAAGTTGAAACCTATTGACAATTGAGTTGTCTAACCGATGCAGGCCTAGATGTCTGTACTTAATTCTTAATTGTAACAGATGAAAAAAACAATCATATTAGTCATTACTATTTTATTTACCAGCTTTATACAAGCGCAAGAATTTTATGGCGAGGCTACTTATATGTCTAAGACTAAAATGGACATGAGCTGGATGCCTGAAGGTCGCGAGATGTCTCCACAACAAAAAAAGCGTATTGAAGAACGCATGAAGAAGATGGGAGAAAAAACCTATGTTCTTAAGTTTAATCGCAACGAGTCCACCTACAAAGAAGAAAAAGAACTTTCTGCGCCTGGTGAAGGTCGTGGATGGGGAAATTTTATGGGAACTATGATGGGTGGAGAGAAATATAAAAACCTAAAAGAAGGACAGTGGATTGAACAGCGTGATATGATGGGTAAAACTTTTCTCATCAAAGACAGTATTCCTAACCTAAACTGGAAAATCACCGGAGAAACTAGAATGATAGGTCAGTACCAAGCTATCAAAGCGACGGCTACTAAAAAGAATAACGAGCTAGATTGGTCATCTTTTAGAAGACGTAGAGGTGATAGCAAAGAAGAAAAGAAAAAAGATAGTCTTGCTCTTGCAAACGGTAATGTTGATGAGGTTTTTGAACAAGATCCTCAAGTTGAAATAGTTGCGTGGTTTACGCCACAAATACCTGTACAACATGGTCCTGCTGAATATGCAGGTCTACCTGGATTGATTTTAGAAGTAAGTGCCGGTAATACTACTTTACTTTGTAGCAAAATAGTTGTTAACCCAGAAGATAAGGAAGATATCAAGCCAGCCACAAAAGGGGAAGAAACAACCGAGGAAGCGTACAATACCCTTTTCAAAGAAAAAATGAAAGAAATGTCCGAACGTTTTAGAGGACGTGGTGGACGTGGCGGTGGGCGTAGAGGTTAAGCAAATCTCAATTCCATATTTTAAAATTAACGTAATAATACAATTTACCTAAATGCGAGATTTTTAACCATATTTCTCGCATTTATTCTATCAAAAATCTTTAAAATGAAAAAAAAATCTACTCTTAGTAGTTCTAGCGGGCCTTCTATTCTCAATAGCTAGCGCCCAAACTGTAAAAATTTCTGGAATTGTTGTAGACAGTACAGGGACGCCGCTACAAATGGCAAACGTTATTGCATATCAAAAAGACAAAAACCTTGGTGCATTTGGGATCACAAATGATTCAGGGAAATATCAGTTACTTAGTCTTAAAAAAGACAGCACTTACGTTTTAAAGGTTTCATTTTTAGGCCTGAAAACTATTGTTGATACGGTGAAAAATGTTCAGACAGATCTGACTAGGAATTATGTAATGTTAGAAGATGAAAATGCTCTGGATGCTGTAAACATTGTTTACGACATGCCGGTCTCTATTAAAGGAGATACTATAGTTTATAATGCAGATAGCTTTACTAACGGCACTGAAAGAAAGTTAGGTGATGTTTTACAAAAACTTCCAGGAATGGAAGTAAATGAAGATGGTGATATTCAAGTAGAAGGTAAAACCGTAGAACGAGTTCTTGTAGATGGAAAAGAGTTTTTTGAAGGAGATTCTCGTCTTGCGACAAAAAATATCCCTGCAGATGCTGTGGGTAAAGTAGAAGTACTTAAAAATTACAATAATCAAAGCCAGTTAAAAGGTTTAGGAAATGATGAAGATCGTATCGCTATAAACATCAGATTAAAACAAGGAAAGAAAAACTTTTGGTTCGGAGAGGTTACAGGTGCGATAGGTCAAGGTGATGATGCCGTGCGTTATCAAGCAAAACCTAAGGCATTCTATTATAGCCCAGATGTTTCTATAAATATACTTACAGACTTTAATAACCTAGGGTTGCAGTCATTTACCTTTAGAGAGTACTTGCGTTTTACTGGATTTAATAGAGGTAACACACGTAGTACGGGCTCATCAATAAATGTAGGTGTAGGAGCTGGAGGAATTTTAAATTTACAGGCTAATCGCGCAAAAGAAATAGAAAGTAAGTTTGGAGCTTTTAATGGCTCTTGGCAAGCAAATAAAAAGCTCAGCTTTGATGGATTTGCCATTTTCTCAAGCACCGATACAGAGCAGGAAACAATAACAAGTAGAGAGTTCATAGGTACAGGTGTTTTAGAAAATACGGAAGACCGCTCTTTTCAACGCAACCAGATAGGGATTTTCAAGTTGGGAGCAGATTATAAGCCTAATGAAAATTTCACACTAGAATATGATGGTCAGGTAAATTTGAGTGATGTAAGTCAATTCAATGATTTTACATCTGCTCGTAGCGGTTTTGTAGAAGATATTGATCAAAACGAATCTCAAAAACCAGTAACATTAGATCAGTCTGTTAATATGTACTACACTGTAAGCGATAAAAACATTTTTGCGTTTGAAGGTAGGTATATAGATGCAGAAGAAGATCCTTTTTACAATGCAATCAGAGATCGTCAAGGTGTGCAAGATCCAGAACCTTTTGAAGGTGAGTTAGGATTACAAACAGCAGATCCATATAACATCAACCAGCAAAAATTTGTTGAAAGTCAAAAATTAGATGCTAAGGTTGATTACTGGAGAGTTCTTAACAAAAAAAGTAATATCAATTTTACTATAGGAACCTCTATTGTAAATCAGGATTATAATACAAATATTTTTCAAATATTAGATAATGGTTCGCGTAATGACCTAACTGATCCATTGTTAGGAAACGATGTAGATTATAAATTTAGAGATCTTTATGCTGCTGCGCACTACAAATTTATCACAGGTAAATTCACCATTACACCAGGGGTAACTGCTCACAGTTTTCATATAGAAGACACTCAATTAGGAAATACAAATGAATTAGATTTTCAGGAAATTCTTCCAGACTTCAATGTGCGGTTTGCTTTAAGATCTAGTGAGAATATCAATTTTGACTATCGTAGAACAGTGAGCTTTACCGACGTAGAGAATTATGCATTAGGAACCGTATTTAATAATTATAACTCGTTATTTATAGGTAATAATCAGTTAACTGGAGCCACAAATGACAGGTATAGCTTGAATTATTTTAACTTCAACATGTTTAATTATACTAATATAAATGCAGGGATCACATACACCAGAGCCACAGATGCTATCCAAAGTAATGTGAATATTGAAGACATTAACCAGCAAAGTGCATTGATTAATTCACCATTTGCAAATGAATCAGCATCAGGATTTGGAAGGTATTCTAGAGAATTTGGTAAAATTAGAGCAAGTTTTAATGCAGGTTTAAGCTGGAGCACGTTTAACAATATAATAAATGGCGAGGCTAGAGAGTCTCAAAATATTAACCATAACTATGGAATAAGTGCTAGAAGTAATTATCAGGATGGAGTAAACTTTGATATAGGTTATGATATACGTTTTAATAACTCAGATAATGGTGCACAGGTAAATAATGCCACTACACAAACTATTTCTCTAAATGCAGACTGGCAAATTAACAAAGCATGGTTTTTTGATGTAGATTATGATCTGAATCTTTTCTCTACCTCTCAAAATGTCGAGAATAATTATGATTTTTTAGAGGCTGCATTATTTTATAATAAACCAGATTCTAAATGGGAGTATAAGGTAGCTGCAACAAACCTATTAAATACAGAGGCATTAAATAACAACTCTTTTGGACAGATTGCAACTAGCACGCAGTTCTATACCGTTCAACCTCGCTATGTGTATCTTCAGGTGCGTTATGACTTGTAATAGTTATTTGATAATTTAATAAAAGCAGCTCTTATAAAAAGGAGCTGCTTTTTTTTATTTATAGATTTAAGTAATGCTGCTTTCGCGAAATCGGCATTATTTTATTTACAGAGATGTTGAAAGACTTTATGAAATTTATACATTTTAGTTAAACCGCTCTTAACTGATTTGAATCCCTGTTAAATAATTATATTTTTGACAATATGAAAAGAATATTATTGCTAATAACACTATCGATAAGCACTTTAGTTGAAGCACAAGAATTTAATGACGCTCGTATTAAAGAAATGATCCAGCAGTATAGACAGCTAGATCGAGGTCCTTACAAAAGCATTAATTGGTTTTGTCCGGATGGTAGTGTTAGAGATGCCAAAGATCCATGTCCTAAAGAAATAGGAGAAGGAATACAACATGCTAGTTATAAACCAGACATTAAGGAATTAGCTAAAAAACGACACATCTTTCTTGCAGAAATACTTGCATCTAATGAGATATGGGAGTTTTGGGATGGGGAAAATAACCATAGTCGTGTAAAACAATACCAACTTAATAAGTATCTAGAGTCTGTTGATAATGGATGGATCCAAGAGCGATCTCGTTTTTATCGTGGTGCAAAACAAATTGAGGATGAAGAAGAATGGGGACGTAAGTTTTATTATACCATTTTAGGAGATAATGATCTTGTAGATAGAGACTTTTTTCTCATTAGAGAATCCTTAAGAGATTTACCTCATGATGGGGATACTAATCTAGCCCAAGATATACGTAGTTTGAGTAAAATACTTGCAGAGCGCCATCCTAAATTTATGGATATACGTATTAAAATACATGGAAATCCGCAGGTGCAGGATATTGATGCCGTAAAAACCTGGCTGGATAAAAATGAAAAGGACTTAAAAGAAACTTCAAAAAAAGATTTTAATAAACTCATGAGCGATATGCAAGAGTTTTTTGAACCAGTTTCTATAAAGGAATTACCTAAAATGGTTAGCGGCTGGAAAGAAGACGCTTATATAAGAACTCAAACAGAATGGTTTTCTTCTTTTTACGCAAATGAAACTGATCCAGCGGTACTGGTTCCAGCTGCCGCAAGTTTAATGTGCGATATCAGGAATAATATTAAAGAAGATAAAAGAGGTACAAGACGTACTAATGCATTAGAATTAAGTCTGAGGTTAGAAGAATTAATTTTTCAACAGGCAGCTAGTTGGGAACCAGTAGATCTACAAGAACATCTCGATAAGATTTATTCGTTAAGTGAGGCGCTAGCAAGCGCAGGATATGTGGAGAACTGGGAATGGAATGCTATAGAAGACAAGTTATTTATATCTAAAGGTGCTACCATAAAAGCCCATGAGCTACTTGATTTTTTAAATATGGGACGTAGCCAGGTAGAATGGGGAACAGGTATGGTAAATGCTATTTATAGTGATGCGGTAGAAAAATATGTTGCCTTTGAGCCTAAAGCCTACGGTTTCTACGACGATCGCATAAGAAGCTCATTATTGCTACCTTTAGGTGATGCGGTAGGTAGTCTAGGAGCTCTTGTTTCTAATCAGATAGGCTTAACTAGCGATATTGCTGGTGTAAAAAATGTAAGTACTGTACGAGGTCTCAATCCTGGTTATACAAAAGGTGAGTTAGTTGTAGTTTCTGGAAATGCTGAAGGAATGCAAGTAGACCCTAACAAAATTTACATATTTGATCATCCACCTAGTGATTTGAAACCAGTTGCAGGAATCGCTACGGTTTCAGAAGGGAATTTAGTTTCTCATGTTCAATTGCTAGCCCGTAATTTAGGAATTCCTAACGCTGCAATTTCCATAGATAACCTCAATGATTTAAAAGATCTTAATGGTGAAGAAATATTTTATGCTGTAAGTAATCGTGGAACGGTGGTTATTAAGGAAGATAATAATATGAGTGACCTTGAAAAATCACTGTTTACTACGGCCAATAAAAAAGAAAAGAAAACCATCAAAATTCCAGAAGGTAAACTGAAATTAGACGGAAAGTTACCTTTAGACATGGCAGCTGTAGGAAGTGCAGATAGTGGTATTCTATGCGGTCCTAAAGCTGCAAATCTAGGGCAGCTCAAACAATTGTTCCCTAAAAATGTGGTGAATGGAATTGTGATTCCGTTTGGTGTTTTTAAGGATCACATGAATCAGCACATGCCACAAACCAGTGGTAGTTACTGGGATTTTTTGATGTCCGCTTTCGCGAAAGCGAAACAATTAAAAGCAAATGGATCAACAGAACAAGAGGTGATTGATTTTCAGTTAGGTGAACTAAAAATTTTAAGAGAAGCCATCGCAGTAATGCCTTTTAAGGAATCGTTCATTAATGCATTAGAAAATGATTTTAAATCCACACTGGGAGATAATTTGGGTAAAGTACCAGTTTTCTTGCGTAGCGATACTAATATGGAGGATCTTGAAGAATTTACCGGTGCAGGACTTAACCTCACTGTTTTCAATGCAGTAGAGAGAGATAAAGTAATCAATGGGATACGTGAAGTATGGGCAAGTCCTTATACAGAACGTAGCTTTAAATGGAGGCAAGTTTACCTTGAGAATCCGGAAAATGTTTATCCTTCTATTTTAATAATTCCTACGGTAGATGTGGATTATAGCGGTGTGTTAATTACTAAAGACTTTATTGATAATGATGATAATTCTATAACAGTTGCCATGAGTCGTGGCGCTGGTGGAGCAGTAGATGGTCAAAGTGCCGAAACTTATATTATCGATCAAGAAGGTAAAGGACTTTTAGTTTCTCCTGCAAGAGAAAACAAGCAGCGCAAACTTCCTAATACTGGCGGTTCTGTAATGGAACATGTTGATTTTGATCAACGTATACTAACCGATGAGAATATAAAAACGATTAGAGAGTTTGCTAAATCAGTTCATGAAATCATGCCAGGCTCTAAAGATGGAAGTTATAAAGGAGCATGGGACATAGAACTAGGATTTAAGGACAGCAAATTGTATTTATTTCAAATACGACCTTTTGTAGAAAATAGTCAAGCAGTGAACTCAGAATACTTAAATTCAATTGATGCAGATGTTGATGTGAACACTGCGTTATTACTTCATAAACCTATAAAACTTTGAAAAATTCAATCAAAATAATAGCTGTTTTCACAACAGCAATGTTGCTTACAGCTTTTTATCCTATCGATGGGTATAATAGAACTGGAATTAAAAGGTTAAAACGACTTGAGAAAACACTAGATAGTACTATTACAGAATACTATTTAAGAAAGGGATCTTTTAAGAAGACAGATGAAATTAACCTATGGCTATGCGAAGATCAAACTGCTAGAGATTCCATCATGGTAGTAGATAAAGAATTTCAGAATGAAATGACACGATTATTCCCTAGTCGTAAAGGATACGGAATTACTGTTCTAGATATTACAGATAGAAACAACATGCGTTATGCAGAAATGAATGAAAACAGTGGTTTCCAGCCTGGAAGTGTAGGTAAACTAGCTGTTGCTACCGCTTTCTTTAATCAATTACATGGCCTGTGTCCTGGAGATTTTAAGATTAGAACAAGATTGATGCGTGAAAAGGTGGTAAGATCTGGGGTATGGGGAATTGGAGATCATCATACAGTACCTATCTATGATATTGAAAAGGATAAGTTAGTAAAGCGTCAAGTAATTGCTAGTGATGAATTTACTTTATATGAATGGGTTGATCACATGCTTAGTGTAAGTAATAATGGTGCAGCTAGCATTGTATGGAGAGAGGCATTATTAATGAAAATTTTTGGAGATAAGTATTTTACTCTTACTCAAAAAGAGGCTGATGAATACTGGGAAACCGCTGATAAAAAAGAATTGTCTGAAATCGCAACAGCTATAGTAAATGAGCCTTTGAGAGATTTAGGAATCACACATGATGAGTGGAGATTAGGAAGCTTTTTTACAAATGGTCCAGATCGATATGCAAGAGCTACTGGTGGCAGTATAGGTACGCCTAAAGGATTAATGAAGTGGTTTATAGCGTTAGAACAAGGTAAAGTGGTAGATCAAGAATCTAGCCTTGAACTAAAGCGATTAATGTATATGACAGATCGTAGAATTAGATATGGTGCTAGCCCTCAATTAAATGATGCGTCAGTTTATTTTAAATCAGGTAGTTATTACAGTGGTGGTGGCGCAAAATATGCGGGCACAAAATTTAATTACATGAATAGTGTAATTTTAGTAGAACATCCAGATGGAACTAATTATATCGTTTGTTTAATGTCTAATATTTTAGGTAAGAATTCTGCTGGCGATCATATGTATCTAGCCAGTGCAATAGATAAGCAAATTAGGAAAAAATATGAATCTGAACCTAAGAAGGAATAGTAAAACGACCTCACAATAGAATTTAAAAAGGAGCTAGATTTATGAGTTCCTTTTTTTAGCTTTAAGTTTTTCTAAGCGCTTTTCAAATTACCTTTTTTAAATTTAAGAGCTTCTAGCGCAGCTTCATTGATTCTATCTGAAGCGTGGTCTGAGGCCTGAATCAATAACTGATATGAGTAATTGTCTTCTTGAAATTTGAGAAGTTCAATAGTTTTTAATACTAAAGGTTCATCTTCTAGAAAGACAAGTGATCTTAAGCAATCTTCTTTATTTAATAAGGTAATGTGATTATGATAATCTGTAGACTCTTGATTGGGAGTAGATAGTCCACTTTCTAGTAATGGTAAGAGTAAGGTTTTAAGATTACGCCCTAATAAACCGTCTAGATATTCCATAGCATGTATTTGAGAATCCTTCGTCTCGCTTTTTAAACCTTTATAAGCTACAAATACATCTTCTGGATTATAATATAGGGCTAGTAAATTAAATATTCTTTTTAAATTAAGTTCTAAGGAACCTTTGATTTGCTGTATTAAATGTGAGCGACTAGTTTTTAAAGATAACGAGACATCTTTATTCTCAGGAAGCTTAGATCGTTCTATGATACGTAGCGAGAAATAGCAACTTAACAAGATTCTATAAAGTTTAGACTCGCTTGAGATCATTGATCTTAATGTACGAGCGGTGATAGTGTATTCCACTCCAGATTTGCGCCAGTCATAAAGTAAGTCTGCTGTTTTAGTCCTTAATGAAAAGTCGCCTCGTTGACTCATTTTAAATAAAGTTCGATAGGCTTTTTCAGTATGAATTTTACTTATAATATTGGGTATTTGGGACTTCTGCTTTTTGTTAAGGTTAGCATTCAAATATTTTTTATAAAGCTGAGGTATGATCCCGTTGCCAAATCCAGATATTGCTGTAATGCTACTTTCTCGATAGTTTATATCTTCTAATTCTTCAAAAAGTATAGGAAGAAATTTTTCCCTTGCCGTCTCTCCTGCTGCCAGAAGGGCCGCGTTTTTAAGAATAGGATTAGGATGTTTTAAATAGCGAAATATGATATCATGATATCTTGATCGTTTTACATATCCTAAAGTTTCAATGATCCTTGCAATTTCTGAAACACGTAAATCACTTTCATTGCTACCCATTTCATCTATAAAAACCTTAACCCTTAAATTAAGATTATACTTTGCAGCTAATCGTGGATTATCCTCAGATTCTCTTGCGAGACACAAAAGTGCTGCAGTGGATATAAATTCATCCTCATAATTTAAATATTGCTCAAAAAATTGATGAGAAATTTTATCCTGTGATAACAAATATTTCATTGTTGCAACTATAAGCTCATCATCTTTAATATAAATAAAGTCTTGAACTCTAACTTGTGGTTTTTTAGTAACATAAGAGAGGTTTTCTATTACAGCTGCTTTAATTTGATGATTTTCATGATCAAGTAACTTGAGAACATCTTCTTTAATAGAGGGATGAGCTACTTCAGGAAGTCTTTTTAACATTAATAAAATGTCTCTTTCTGATCCTGACTGAAATATGATACGCATATTTTCTCTAATACGAGACGATGATTTTTTAGCATTTGCTAAATTTTCATTCATCATGA
This sequence comes from uncultured Flavobacteriaceae bacterium, assembly GCA_964490235.1. Classification (GTDB taxonomy): domain Bacteria; phylum Bacteroidota; class Bacteroidia; order Flavobacteriales; family Flavobacteriaceae; genus Nonlabens. Next base: position 15,036 of record CAZBCH010000003.1, read on the forward strand.
TACTTTCTTTAAAAGTACCTAAATATGTTTCTCTTACTTTAAAAACGATATAGATCCATGTGATGACTACTGCAATAGTAATTGCTGTTATGTATTGTGCTGATAGATCCAACCCTTTAATCACAAAAATTAGTAAGAACCCAGCAACTCCGGTTGCTAGACTATCTACAACTACATCTATAAAAGTTTTAGTCTTATTCTTAACACTCGCAGGAATAGGAAGTGACAGTAGTTCTACCGCACTCTTATGTAATGACTGCTTTAAGCTACCATCTAAGCCTTTTATAATTACTACAATCCATAATTCTGGAAAAATCAATAGACCTAAACATAGTAAAACGATTCCTACTGGTAGAGCGATGAGACTCACACTTATATCTGTATTCTCAAGAATTTTATTTGTAACAAATAATTGTATTAATAGGGATATAATATTAAAAGTACTGAACCAAAATCCAAAAAATGATGCTAGATCTTGAGGATCAGGAATCTTTGCTGCCGCAATGTAACTGAATTGATAGTCTACTAATTTTGCTACTAAAACACCTAAACCTATTACCGCAGCTAGATAAGTCAAATGTTTTGATTTGTAAATAAGCTTTACAGAGGATTCTGTTGAGACTGTTGCGCGCTCTTTTCTTTTAAACCTGCTTAAGGTTTGTACTCTCGTTTTCCATATACGTTTAAAAACAATTATGCATGATGCGATCAATAAACCTGCTAGTATCATCAACGCGCCGTTGCCTAAAGTAGCTGCTGCGATAGATGTTATATAACCACCAGCAATTCCTCCAGCGATTCCTCCGGCGCCTATAAAGCCAAATAGTCTTTTTGCCTCACGAACGTTGAAAACTACATTTGCCAGAACCCAAAATTGAGAGGTTGCGAGTAGGGCAAACATTCCCACCATGGTATAAAATAAGTATACAAAGAATGGTGTAACCCAATCAAAGGCCACGATAAATCCCATTATTACAAATCCTAACGAGAATAATCCCAGTGTAGTCCTAATAATATAGCGCAGTGGGAATCTTTCAAGCGATTTATTATAGAAATAAGAAACAACAACGGCGGTAACCGCGATTATAATAAATGCTACAGATAGATTTTCAGCACCTAGCTGAGACAAAAAAAGCGCACTAACTGTAGGTTTAACTATCAGTAGTGCGCATATAATAAGGAATATGTACAACTGCATCAATAGGGAAATTGATTCCTCACCTTCCCTAATATCAAAAAATTTATGTGCCTGCTGTAATAATGACTTCATTATCGATTTTATCAGGAGCCAAGGTAATATTTTGATCCAAGGCAAGCTCTGCAGGTTTTACTAAATTTCTTATAATTTGTTCACCTTTTGGGCTCTCTACCATCGCGACTAGTATATATTTTTTACCTCTTGCCTCATCAACAACTAATATAGAGTCGCAGTGCCAGTTTTTCCATGATCCACTTTTTCTATATAACGTGGCTTCAGGTGCTATAATATCAAGTGTGTTTACAAATTTGTGATGTAAACCTGGATTTACTAAATATTTCAACATTTGAGCACTGCGCTTTTCACTAATTAACTGCCCTGTAGCAAGTTGATAATAAAACTTTGCGACAGCATCTGTAGTAGCAGCGTGACTTAAACCACGTATAGGTTCTGGATTACGTTTTCCCTGTGCGGCATAACGTTTTCCTACCCATAATCCGCCATTACCTTCTTTATCATAAAATGGATTTTCAGGATTACACATCAAATCTTCAATGCGTTGAAATCCTACCCTATCAATCATGCGAGTAGAAGCAGCGTTATTTGATTTATTTATCATTAACCACATGTCGTTTTGCACCACTTTGGTAAGCCTTAGGTCACCTTCTTCAATAGCATCAATAGCAGCATAAAGCACAGCTATTTTAGGCATGCTTGCTGCGTACATCATGTGATCACCATTAATATTTGCGTATTTTATATTGTTCTCATCAGATAAATCCACTAAACTAATGGACATGCGTTTTTGCTGAATTAATCGCGTCCAATTTTTATTTGCATGAATTTGTTCTTGCAATGCTAGTTGCAAGCCGGCATCTTGAAAATTTATCACCTCTGGTTGAGGATCACCAGTTTGAACTAACGGATATTTATCCACTCCAAACGACACGTTTAACGTCAGTAAACTGAAGAGAAACATTAGGTTTTTTAACATAGTTATTTTAAAATTTTAGATTTATTATAATATAAGCTATAACTACCACGAATATAAATTTATTGTAACATTTAACACTCTAAAACTCAATATTTAACAGTAATTCACACTAAACGGCTATTTTTATGCAATGCCTTGATTTTACTAGGGTTTTAACGTTTACTTTTGTGCTTATGAGCGGTATTTACATCCATATTCCTTTTTGTAAACAAGCATGTCATTATTGTGATTTTCATTTTAGCACTAATTTGAAATACAAAACAGGAATTATTGATGCTATATGTGATGAAATTCGCTTTCGCGAAAGCGAATTTAAAAATACCAAAGTGCAAACAATTTACTTTGGTGGTGGAACGCCTAGTGTATTAGAAATTCATGAAATTGATAAAATTCTCAAAGTAGTTAACGATCATTACCAAGTAAATGAAAATGCAGAAATCACTCTTGAGGCAAATCCAGATGATCTTACAAATGAAAAGATCTTAGCACTGTCCCAAACAAGAATTAATAGGCTATCTATAGGTGTGCAAAGTTTTTTTGAAGAGGACTTAAAGCTTATGAATCGAGCACACAACGCTATGGAAGCACAAGCTTGTATTGAAGAAGCGGTAAAGTACTTTCCTAATATTTCTATAGATTTAATTTACGGTATACCTGGTATGAGTAATGATCAATGGAGAGAAAATTTATATATAGCAATAAGTCTCAAAGTACCTCACATTTCTAGTTATGCTCTTACAGTAGAAGAAAACACAGCGCTGAAATCATACATTGAAAAAGGGATTGTGCCACAAGTAGAAGATGAGGTTGCACAAGAGCATTTCAATATTCTATTAGATGTAATGCAGCTGCACAGCTTTGAAAATTATGAGTTTTCTAATTTTGGAAAACAAGGCTTTTTTTCAGAAAACAATACTGCTTACTGGACTGGTAAGAGTTACATAGGGATAGGTCCTAGTGCGCATAGTTTTGACGGTAAAAGACGTGGTTGGAATATTAACAATAATATCAAGTACATGAAAGCTATTCAGGCCGGAAAATTACCCATGGAAATAGAAGAGCTTACTGTTGTAGATCAATACAACGAGTATATTATGACAGGTTTGCGCACTATTTATGGAGTTTCTCTTGAAAAAGTTCAAAAGGATTACGGCATTAAGTTCAAAGAATATTTATTGAAACAAGCTCAAGAATATCTTAAAGATCATTTATTATATCTGGATGGAGACACTCTATTAGTAACTCGCAAAGGAAAATTTTTAAGTGATGGTATTGCAAGTGAACTCTTTATGTTAAATTTGAGTTGATTAATAAACTAACCAACTCATGGAAACCCAGCAAGAATATAAAGATAGAATACAATTACCTTTTAAATTTGATGTAGATCGCCTGCTTAAAGAGGCACATAAATTAAGAAACGAACACTACGAGTATTATAAAGTAATTCCATTGCGATCACCTGCGCATTTAGTAAATACATCATTGCCATTTCCGCCACCAGCAAACGATTATGCTGATGGGACCTGGTGCGACTGGATGGATACTTCGGCGATGGAAAAATCAATATATTTAAAATCTATTATAAACCAGTTTGAAGAGTATACAAAAGTGCATTTAGTGCGACTGTTATTTCTTGCTCCTAATTCTGTTGTCCAAGAACATACTGATCCTACACTCGCTCTAGAAGAAGAAAAGTCTATGATACGGTTAACGATTCCTATTGATAATAATGATGGAGTAGAATTTTATCTTAATAATAAACTAGTTCCTATGAAAGTAGGAGAATGCTGGTATTTAAGACTCTCTGATCCTCATCGTGTAATTAATAATGGAGCAACTGATCGTATAAATTTAACTATTGATATCATTCCTAATGATAAGATTGTTGATTTACTAGAAAAGGCTTCTTAAAACTACTTTTAAATTTATCTTTAAGCATATGAGAAGATTTCTTCTGTTATTACCTGTTTTTTTATTCTTTTTTTCCTGTCAACAAGAAGAGAAGCTTACTCGTATTAATTATGATGAGATGACAGACATGATCATGGCAAATAAATTCACAATGCCAGATGATGTTAAGTATTATGACAAGAATGGAAATCTCCTCTCCAAAGAAGAAAAAGAAGCTCTTTCTAACGAGCTGCCTTTTGCAAACTGGTTTATCAACGACCAAAATATTTTACGTAAAGTAGAGTTCCAAGATCTAGAAACAGCCATGCTAGCTCTTAAAAAAGAACCTATTTTTAGAAATATTAATCAAGTAGATTGCAATAACTTGAACCGTATTTTAGAACGTATTCATGATAGAGATCAGGATAATCGTGGTGATAATATGATTGATGAAGAAATAGATCACAACAATCTTGCTGCGATAGAACAGATACTAGAAAAATGTGGCATGCCTACCATTGCAAATGCTGGAGAAAAGGGCATGAGCGCTATCTGGCTAGTAATACAGCACGCGAGTGCTGAAAAGCGAACTGAATATTTCCCTATGCTGTTAAAGGCCGCTGAAAATGGGGATTTAGAACGTCAAGATATTGCCTTAATGCAAGACCGCATGTTAATGGATGCAGATGAACCACAACTATACGGTTCTCAAATTATTATGAATGAAGATGGAACCTATGAACTATATGATCTCAAAGAGCCAGAAAAAGTAGATGCTAGAAGAGCTATCATGGGACTTGGTCCATTATCAGATTATGTGGCGTATTGGGGCCTTACATTTGATACTTCTCAAGTGGATAACTAAAAGATCAATTAACTTCTAGTAGCCTCTTTTAAAATTGGTTACTTTTCTATAACTTTAAACAATCAATCAAATTAAGTATTATGGAAGCTGCTAGATATTTCATTATCGGTATTACATTAGTAATCATTTTATTACTGGTATTTTCATTCATAAAAAATCGTAAAAAAAAGAAGCCTCTTAAATAAAGGTTGATATGTTTTTAAGAATCTAAGATACCCTTGAATTACTCTATTTGAAGAATTGACTAACTAGCTTTGTTAATCAATTCTAGTTTTCTTTGTCGTCTATAACGCTATTATTACCTTGCTGATTATTCTGGGCTCGCTTTCGCGAAAGCGAACCTTAAAACAACTACACATTTTTTTATGAAATATCTACCTATAAATTCTAAGCTTTTTACTAAAAACCGAAAGAATTTTATGGCAAAAATGAAGCCTTCTAGTCTTGCTGTTTTTAACTCAAATGACGTTTTTACTACAGGTGCAGATAGTACCTTGCCATTTACTCAAAACCGAGATCTTTTTTACCTAAGTGGAGCAGATCAAGAGAATACAATTCTTGTTCTTTTTCCTGATTGTCCAGATCCTGCTCATAGAGAAGTACTCTTTGTAACTGAAACTAATGCACATATAGCAGTTTGGGAAGGTGAAAAGTTAACTAAAGAAAAAGCTACAGAGGTTTCAGGAATTAGAACTATTTACTGGTTAAAAGAGTTCGATAAAAAGTTTTTTGAAATGATGACGCAGTGTGACACTGTTTATTTTAATACAAATGAACATTACCGTCAGGCAGTAGAATTAGAAACAAGAGAAGATCGTTTTATAAAGAAAACAAAAGCCCAGTATCCTGCGCATAATTACGCAAAATCAGCACCTATTCTTCAACGATTACGAGCTGTAAAGGACTCTATTGAGATTGATTTGATGCAGCAGGCTTGTAATATTACAAATGCAGGTTTTCAGCGTGTATTAAAATTCTTAAAACCTGGTGTCATGGAATATGAGGTAGAGGCAGAGTTTTTGCATGAATTCATAAGAAGACGTAGTGATGGATTTTCTTACACACCTATCATTGCCAGTGGTAACAATGCAAATGTACTTCATTACATAGAAAACAATCAAGAATGTAAAGACGGTGATTTAATGTTAATCGATGCAGGAGCTCAATATGCAAATTATGCGAGTGATATGTCTAGGACTATTCCTGTAAATGGCCGTTTTACAAAAAGGCAAAAACAGGTTTATGATGCCGTTTTAAGAGTGAAGAATGACGCAACTAAAATGCTTGTGCCCGGGACATTATGGAAAGAATACCATGTTGAGGTAGGAAAATTAATGACTAAAGAGCTCATAACATTAGGATTATTAGATAAAGCCGATGTGCAAAATGAAGATCCTAACTGGCCAGCATATAAAAAATACTTTATGCACGGTACTTCTCACCATATAGGACTAGATACACACGACTATGGTATATTATGGGAACCTATGCAAGCAGGAAACGTTTTTACAGTTGAGCCTGGAATATATATTCCTGATGAAGGTTTTGGAATAAGATTAGAAGATGACGTGGTAATTAATGAATCTGGTGCGCCGTTTAATTTAATGAGGGAAATACCGATAGAGACTGAAGAAATAGAAGAAATAATGAATGCATAGTTTACAATACTAATTCTTCAAATTTGTTACATGAATAAAAGTACATTGAGAGTTTCTTTAATTCAAACAGATCTTGTCTGGGAAAATCCTAAAGAGAATTTAAAGAGTTTTTCTAATAAATTAGAAGAACTCTATGCTCTTACTGATTTAGTGATTTTGCCAGAGATGTTTACAACTGGTTTTTCTATGAATCCTAAAGGACTTGCTAGCGATGCAGGAATATTAGATTACTTAAAGAAACATGCGGTAAAAGGAGAATTTGCCATCTATGGAAGTGTAATGTTTAAGGACAGTGATTCCTTTGTGAATCGAGGCATCTTTATGAGACCAGATGGATCTTATACCATTTATGATAAACGTCATACATTTACACTTGCTGGAGAGCATAAGGTTTATAAATCTGGAGAAAAACCAGTTATAGCAGAGTATTTAGGATGGAAATTCAATCTTCAAATATGTTACGACTTACGTTTTCCTGTTTTTGCTAGAAACACCCAAGATTATGATGCAATCATTTATGTAGCAAACTGGCCAGTACCTCGTATTAATGCCTGGGACGCTTTGCTCAAAGCTCGAGCAATTGAGAATATGAGTTATTCTATTGGAGTTAATAGAGTAGGTAAGGACGGCACAGGAATGGATTATAGCGGCCACTCACAAGTGTATGATGTTTTGGGGAATGAGCTTATAAATCATCCTTGGGAAACTGAAGGAATCAAAACTGTAGAAATTCATAAATCTGAAATAGAAACCTATAGATCAAAACTTAAGTTTCTTGAAGATAGAGATGATTTTAGTTTACACTAATAGCAAAAAATAGTGGAGGCAAATCATTTATTTAAAATTGCCTACATGCCATAGTATCCCGCTAGGGTCATGAACAAAAAACTCTTCACCCCAATCGTTATGATGTATTTTTGAAATTCTTACTGTTGAAAATCGATCAGTTAATTTTTTATCTAAAACGGCCTGTCTAAAAGAGTCTAAATTTAGAACTTCTAGAAATAGCATGGAATTATCTACCCAATCTTTAATATAAGCATCTTGAAGGTAAAAGCCGAAGTTGCCCATTTTGAAGTAAGACATCGTTTCTGAGACAATCGTTTCTTCAAACCCAAATTCAGTATAAAAAGCTCTGGATTCCTTAAAATCCCTAGCGCCTATGAAAGGTCTTATCGAATGGATATCTCGATTCATTACTTAGCAAGACCTGCACGACCTAATTCTACGATTAAAGAATCACAAAAGGCACCTTCTTCAAGGTCTCCTATATTTGCAATTTGAATAGTATAAACGTCAGAGAATCCTGTTTGATCTACAATGGTGGTGTCCCGTAAGGTATTTAAGCTATTAACTAGTCTAGATATAGGCCAGTCATTCATCTTAATAGAGTCTACAGTAATTTTAAGACCGGCTTTTCCATATACACCAGCGGCATTTCCACCTTCTATAAAGCCGTTAAGACTTTGTGTGGTAATTTCTTTTTTAGGAAAATCTGTACTGCAAGAAGTTAATAAGGCAATTACAGAAAGTATAATTAAAAACGATCTCATTTATGTGAAATATTTAATGATAACGAAGATAAAGATTCTTTATTCTAATAGCTATCACGATTAGAATGTAATATAAAAAAATCCCGATAAAATGATTTTCACTTTATCGGGATTTCTATTAATAATTAAAAGAAATTAAACTCTTATACCTTTAAGTCGTTTCTCAATCTTTTGTTTTTTTGCCGTTAGCAATTTCATAAGATCCATCAACTCCTCATCTTTCGTTTCTTTGTACACTTCATTAAGGCCTAGAATGAGCTCTTTAGCTCGTCTCGATGAATGCACTCTATCACTAGTTGACATATTGCTCATCGATGCACCTAACCATTCATTTGCGTCTTTTACTATATCCATTTGTTGTTTAATTTAATTTCGCTTTCGCGAAAGCGTAACCATTAAAAATCAATTACGATGCCAAAAGGTACTCTATTTTTTAATATAACCTAATAAAACATCAGATTTTTTGGAAATTCTTAATATCTGTAATATTCTGGCTTAAAAGGTCCTTCAACCTTTACACCTATATATTCTGCTTGATCACTTTTTAATTGAGTAAGCTCTGCTCCCATTCTTTCTAAATGAAGTGCTGCTACTTTTTCATCAAGGTGTTTAGGTAACATATATACCTTATTTTCATAAGCGTCTCTGTTATTCCAAAG
>CAZBCH010000004.1:0-3077 GCA_964490235.1 uncultured Flavobacteriaceae bacterium
ACAAGAGTCGTTGCTGGTGTAGGTTTTCCTCAATTGAGCGCCATTATGGAAGCTGCTCATGCGTTAAAAGGAACCGGAGTACCAGTAATTGCTGATGGAGGAATACGCTATACAGGAGATATTCCTAAGGCAATCGCTGCTGGAGCAGACTGTGTTATGTTAGGTTCTATGCTTGCAGGTACAACAGAATCACCTGGTGAAACCATAATTTATGATGGGCGTAAATTTAAATCCTATCGTGGTATGGGATCTGTAGAGGCGATGCAACACGGTTCAAAAGATCGTTATTTTCAAGATGTTGAAGACGATATCAAAAAATTAGTTCCAGAAGGAATCGTAGGTCGCGTTCCTTATAAAGGAGATTTAGTAGAGAGTATGACTCAATTCTTAGGAGGTTTGAGAGCTGGAATGGGATACTGCGGTGCAAAAGACATTGAGACCCTTAAAAACACTGCGCAGTTCATTAAAATTACTTCTGCAGGAATGATGGAAAGCCACCCTCATGATGTTACAATTACAAAAGAAGCTCCTAATTACAGTAGATAAACTATGAAGATCATTTGCATAGGTCGTAATTATACCGATCATATAAAAGAACTCGCAAACGAGCGTCCAGAAGATCCTGTTGTATTCTTAAAACCAGATACTTCAATACTATTACATAAACAACCTTTTTTCATTCCGCCGTGGAGTGATGATGTGCATCATGAGTTAGAAGTTGTGGTAAAAATTAATCGCATAGGTAAGCATATCGATCAAAAATTTGCTCATAAGTATTATGATGAGATAGGTTTAGGAATCGACTTTACGGCTAGAGATTTACAACAAAAATTAAAATCTAAAGGTTTGCCATGGGAAAAAGCCAAAGCCTTTGACGGAGCTGCAGTTGTATCCAGAGATTTTATTGATAAGACAGAGTTACCAGATTTAGATGCATTAGATTTTCAATTATTTAAAAACGGCGAGTTACAACAAGATGGTAATACATCCTTAATGTTGTGGAAAATCGATGAGATTATAGCTTATGTATCTCAATTCTTTACTCTTAAAATAGGGGATTTAATTTTTACCGGTACGCCAGCTGGCGTTTCTAGAGTAGAAGAGAACGACGTTTTAAAAGGAACTTTAAACGGTCAAGAAATGTTTGAAATCAAGGTTAAATGAAAAATATGACATACGATTTAACTCAAATAAAAATGATTTCAGATAACGATCCTGAGTTCGTTAAAACCATGGTAGATACCTTCTTGAAGGAAATGCCTGTTGATTTAGAAAATCTAGCCAGTGCAGTCTTTGAAGAAAACCGTGAAAATGTGCGATTATATGCTCATAAGATGAAACCTTCTTTAGAATTGTTCGGTTTGAAAGGTCATGAACGTGCTCATAATCTAGAAGTTTGGGGTAAGAATACAGAGCAAAAAGATATTAATGAAGACTTTATGTTTTTGCATCAAGAATTAGAAAGTACATTCCTTGAACTAGAAAGAGATTTTTAGATGAAGGCTACTATAATAACAATTGGTGACGAGATTCTTATAGGTCAAATCGTGGATACAAATTCTGCGTGGATGGCGCAAGAATTGAATAAAATAGGTGTTCATGTATTTGAAATCATAACTATAAATGACGATAGGGAGCATATTTTGTCCGCTTTCGCGAAAGCGGAATCACAATCAGACATTGTATTCATAACAGGAGGATTAGGTCCTACCAAAGATGATATAACAAAGGCTACCATTTGTGAATACTTTAATGACGAACTGGTACTTAATCAAGAGGTTCTGGAACATGTAACGCAGTTGTTTGCAAAGTATGTTAATGACCCTATGGTAGATATGAACAAGGCGCAAGCACTGGTTCCTTCTAAAGCTGAGGTAATTAAAAATAATTACGGAACCGCTCCAGGGATGTGGTTGGAGCGTAATGATGTTGTTTTTGTCTCTATGCCTGGAGTGCCGTTTGAGATGAAAGAAATAATGACTAATGGTGTTATTCCTAGAATTTTAGAAAATCCTGATTTACCATTTATTCATCATAGAACGATTCTTACTGCTGGGCAAGGAGAAAGCACTATTGCGACTCGCATAGAAAATTGGGAAAATCAATTACCTAGTCATATCAAACTCGCATATTTACCTAGTTTGGGAACGGTACGTTTACGTTTATCCACTTTTGGTACTAATAAGGATTTGATTGAAAAGGAAGTTGACGATCAGGTAAAGCATCTTTACAAATTAATTGCCGATATAATAGTAGGAGAAAGTAATAATGAGAGTCTTGTAGATCAAGTAAGTCGTTTGTTTAAAGAACAGAAGAAAACACTTGCCACTGCCGAAAGTTGTACTGGTGGAAAAATAGCCAATTTAATCACAGAAATTCCTGGAGCGTCAGCCTTCTTTAAAGGAAGTACTATTACTTATGCGACACAATCTAAAATTGATATTTTAGGAGTAGATCAGGCTTTAATTGTAAAACATTCCGTGGTTAGTGAACAAGTTGCAGAAGCGATGGCTGTGGCAGCAAAGAAAAAATTTAAATCAGATTATGCGATTGCTACTACAGGAAATGCTGGACCATCAAAAGGTGATAGCGACGCAGCAGTAGGAACTGTAATTATAGGTATTGCAACTGATAACGAGAGTTTTGCGATAAAATTTATGATGGGAAATCATCGAGAAAGAGTGATTCAAAAGACCGTAAATAAGTCTTTTGAACTCTTGCAAAAAGAATTATTAAAAAAGCCTGCAAATTAGGCTTGTGAGATCAAATTAATTATCGTTATTTTGCATTCCGATTTTAAACAACAATAATCATGTCTCGAGTTTGTGAACTTACTGGAAAAAAAGCGATGACAGGAAACAATGTTTCCTTTTCTATGAATAAGACGAAGCGTAGATTTAACGTAAACTTATTTAAGAAGAAATTCTATTTACCAGAAGAAGATAAGTGGGTTACTTTGAAAGTGTCTGCTAGAGCAATAAAAAACGTCAATAAAACAGGAATTACTCAAGTAGTAAAAGAAGCTCGTGCAAAGGGCTACCTTACTAAGTAATTTTTTAAAAGTTATAAAAGATGGC
>CAZBCH010000005.1:0-9048 GCA_964490235.1 uncultured Flavobacteriaceae bacterium
CAAATTACTTTGTGAACATTCTCATGGTACTGTAGAAGAGTTTGAGAAAATAGCCTACGTCCATAAAAATGAAAAGGCAAATGATCACCTTTTTAATGTAGGAACTGGATTAGACAGTCAGATATTAGGAGATTTTGAAATTATCGGTCAATTAAAACTGGCGTTTAAGAAATCCAAAGAATTTAACTTGATCAATCCTTATATGGAACGATTGATCAATGCTGTTATTCAAGCAAGCAAGCGTATTAAAACAGAAACAGATTTAAGTAGCGGCGCTACATCTGTTAGTTTTGCTAGCGTTCAATATATTCTGGAGAATTTTTCTAAAGACTCTAGTCAAAACATCACTTTGTTCGGTACTGGTAAGATAGGGCGCAATACTTGTGAAAACCTTATTAAACACACACAAAATAAGGCAATAACATTAATAAATAGAACAAAGGATAAAGCAGAACGTATCGCTGGAAAATTTGATCTGATTGTAAAAGACTACGCCCAACTAGAAGAACAAATCGCACAAAGCGATATTCTAATAGTTGCTACAGGTGCTCAAAACCCAACAGTTTCTAAAGATCTTATTTATACAAACAAGCCGTTATTGATCCTAGACCTTTCCATTCCTAAAAACGTGAATGAAAATGTCAAAGAACTCGATAATGTGACCCTAGTACATCTTGATGAGCTGTCACAAGTCACTAATCGTACCATTGAAAATAGAGGGCATTTTATTCCACAAGCTCAAGATATTATTAATAACATCCATGCAGAGTTTAAACAATGGCAAGAATCACGTCGTTTTGCTCCTACCATGCATGCCTTAAAAACAAAACTTTCTGCACTTAAGGATTCTGAAATCAAAGGAAATAGAACAAAAATTACCGATTTTAATCAAGAGCAAGCTGATCTTATTGCAGATAAGATCATTCAGAAAATAGCGGGACATTTTGCAAATCACCTTAGGGACGAAGAAGAAAACACAGAAGAAGCTATAGAACTTTTAAACAAAGTTTTTAAGCTAGAACAAGTAGTCTCTTCATAAAGAAAGTCCACACATGTCTACTCTCCTAGCTATTCAAGAGTTTCTACAAAATAATTTTGTGAGAACTGGTTTTGCAATTGTTATCTTTATATACCTAATTGCTCGAATAAGTAAATCAAAATATGCTATTGCACTACAAATAGTGAGATATATTTTCTTGTTCCATTTATCGCTGGTTTGGATTATCGCTGTTGTAAATTTTTATGACAACAAATCTGTTTTTAATATAGAAAGAGCAACAGGATATTATTCAGGAATGTATTGGTTTATTCTTTTTGGAAGTATGGTATTACCCATGGTATTATTAATTCCCAAATTAGGAAAAAAAGCCTGGATACTATTTGTAGTAAGTTTGATGTCCAGTTTTGGCTTCTGGATGGAGAGATTGATTATCGTCATTAGTTCACTACATCGAGACTTTTTACCTCAAGGGAATACTGTAAACATAAATTTCTTTATGTTAACTCCTATGATCTTCATCATACAAAGCCTTTTGTTTGCTGGTATATTTGTTCTAATCAACAAATGGATTAAAAACATTAAACAAAAAAGGTTATTAAATAGACCAGTTTTATAAAATTTCAATATAATGTCCAAAGTAATAAAAATAGGAACCAGAGATAGTGAACTAGCCATGTGGCAGGCAACAACGGTGCAATCGCAACTGGAAGCATTAGGTCATAAGACAGAGCTGTTTCCTGTAAAATCTCAAGGCGATCTTAATCTTACTGAACCTCTTTATGAGATGGGAATCACTGGTATTTTTACCAAAACTTTAGACGTTGCTCTTGTTAAAGGAGAAATTGATATCGCTGTGCATAGTCTTAAAGATGTTCCTACACAATTACCTAAAGGAATGGTAAAAGCTGCGGTAATGGAGCGCGCATCTAGTAAAGATATATTAGTTTACAAAAACAGTTTTAATCCAGATGATGAGACAACTATAGCGACTGGTAGTTTAAGACGTAAATCTCAATGGTTAAACATGTACAGTCATCACAAAGTTGTTGATTTACGTGGTAATGTCAATACCAGATTATCAAAATTAAAAACCAATACGGACTGGAACGCAGCTATTTTTGCAAAAGCCGGACTAGACCGCATCGGTTTACTGGCAAAGCTTAAAACTACTTATGGTTTTGAATATACAGATCTAGACAGCTTTATTCCTGCTCCAGCGCAAGGAGCCATGATGGTGGCTGCCATGCAAACTAATACTGACGTTCTTGAGGCTGTTGCCGCATTGAATCATCAACAAACTGCCATTTGTGTAGATATGGAACGAGCTTTTTTACGTGACTTAGAAGGCGGCTGTACTGCGCCTATCGGTGCTATCGCAAGGGTTAAAAACGACCAGCTTTATTTTACAGGAACACTTATGAGCCTCAATGGTAAGCAAAGAATAGATGTAACTGATAAGATGTCGTGGTACAATAATATTGATATGGAAGAATGTCTCGCTTTCGCGAAAGCGCAATCACAAAAAGTCCTTTCTCAAGGAGGAAAAGAATTGATGGCAGAGATAAAAGAGTCGCTATCTTAGATACAAGTACCAAAGTGTTATCAACAAATTGAAATGATAGTTTTATTATATTTAAACATTAAAACAAATTGATATGCCCATTCAAGCACCTTTCAACTTAAATAACTGGATTGAAGAAAATCGAGATCTTTTAAAACCGCCAGTAGGAAATAAAAACTTGTATAAAGATGCAGGTGATTATATAGTAATGATTGTTGCTGGCCCTAATGCGCGTAAAGATTATCACTATAATGAAACTGAAGAGCTTTTTTATCAGCTAGAAGGTCATATAGAAGTTCACATTCAGGAAGATGGTAAAAAACGTACGATGAAGTTAGGACCTGGAGATATGTATTTACATCCAGGAAAAGTACCTCATTCTCCCGTAAGACATGAGAACTCTATAGGTCTCGTAATAGAACGCAAGCGTTCTAGTCCAGATGCCGTTGATGGATTACTATGGTTTTGTGATAATTGTAATAACAAGTTACACGAGACTTATTTTAAATTAGATAACATCGAGAAAGACTTTTTACCTCGTTTTAAAGAATTCTATGCTAGTGAAGAATTAAGAACTTGTGACAACTGCGGTACAACCATGGAAACTGATGAACGATTCACAGAATAATCGCCTTAAAAAACAAAACCCCAAGCTCACGCTTGGGGTTTCTTTCTTAAAATGTAATTAGGGATTTACATTTTAGGAAGTAGTACAGAGTCCACAACGTGTATAACTCCGTTAGATTGATTTACATCTGCAATAGTTACTGTAGATTTTCCACCGTTTGCATCATTTATTACCACTTTACCATTTTCAAGTGTTAAATTTAATTCAGTTCCTGCTACCGTTTTTACAGCCGCAATACCATCATTCTTCTTAATTAATGCGATAACATCTTTTGCATTAAATTTTCCAGCAATTACATGGTACGTTAATACAGTTTGTAATGTTTTTTTGTTTTCTGGTTTAAGCAAGTTAGCTACAGTTCCTTCTGGTAATTTGTCAAAGGCTGCATTTGTAGGAGCAAATACTGTAAATGGCCCTTCACCAGATAATACTTCAACTAATTCTCCAGCCTTTACTGCTGCAACTAAAGTGGTGTGATCCTTAGAGTTTACAGCATTTTCTATAATGTTTTTAGAAGGATACATTTCTGCACCACCTACCATTACTGTTTTTTCTTTTTTCATAGTTCCCGCTTGGGCAAAAGAAGCCTGACCTATAAATAGGAATGCTGCTACAAGTGCAAAGCTTAAAAATTTTGACTTTTTCATAGTTTTTTAATTTTAGTTATTATGTTATTTACATGATATACTACCTAAGTATCCATTTGGTTTTTTTACTAACGTGGTTTAACGCAGTATTAACCTAAAACAACATTTTTTAAGAGAATTTGTGAATAATCTCTAATTTTCCAAACTTATACAAGCTATAGAACCATAAGAGTAATTCTTTTTAAAACTATATATTTTAATTTAAACGTAGTATTTACTTCAGTAAAAAACCTTCTTTACTTAGAACAGGTAAAGTGGTGAAGTTTTTCTCGCTTATCGTATTAGGTGCCGCCATGAACGTCTTGTCATATAAAGTAGGTCCAGAAAAATAGGTAAGCACAAACTCGTTCAAAAAAGGAAACACTTCTTCCATAATCAGCTCTACTTTTATAGCACTTTTTGCCGCTACTACTTTAAAAGCATGTCTTAATGTGGAAGTTTTACGACCATCGCGGTTTTTACCTCTACTCATGATCATTACTGATTCTAGCGGTTCTCTGGTATCGTTAATTAAATAAACCATCCAGTCGTGAGAAGTAAAATCATCATTCCATTCTTTAATAATAGCGATATGAACATCTTTAACTACTGGTATAATAATATCTTTTTTCATGCTTTCAATTTATCATTAATCTGCTTGATGAATTGGCTCGTTTCCTCTATATGATCCATTTCTTCAGTGCTAAAAAATACATCCATTCCAGAATTAGTACCAAAACCATCGTTATAATCCTTCAACTCATCACTTACACTCAATATGATAGGATAACTGTATTTAGGCAACCACTTAGACCAGTATACTTTCTCAAACTCATTTTTATGAAGAAACTCTAACTGTAATTTAGGGTAGTTATGTGTTACGCTTTCGCGAAAGCGAGACCACAACTCATTTTCTTTAAACACATCATAAGTGAGATCACACAACTTACAATCGTAGGTTTTAGGACTTATGATTTTATGCGCGCTGTCTATAAGCGAATTGAGCGCTCCAGAGTTTGCGTTATAAACAAATATTAATTTTGAAATCACTTTTATAAAGCGTTAGAAAACTGCTTTAAGAAACGTACATCGTTTTCAAAAAACATGCGTATATCACCTATTTGATAAAGTAACATCGCAATACGCTCCACACCCATTCCAAAGGCAAAGCCGCTGTATTCTTCTGGATCAATACCACAGTTAGTTAGTACAGCAGGATCTACCATACCACAACCTCCTATTTCTAACCAGCCAGTTCCTTTTGTGATTCTATAATCGGTTTCTGTTTCTAGGCCCCAATATATATCAATCTCTGCACTAGGTTCTGTAAATGGGAAATAAGATGGTCGCAAACGTATTTGTGACTTACCGAACATTTCTTGAGTGAAGTGTAATAACGTTTGCTTCATGTCTGCAAAGCTCACATCTTTATCAATATACAGGCCTTCAACCTGATGAAAAATACAATGTGCACGTGCGCTTATCGCCTCATTACGGAAAACGCGTCCAGGAGAAATGGTTCTTATAGGTGGCTTGTTATCCTCCATATAACGCACTTGTACACTAGAGGTATGTGTTCTTAAAAGAACATCAGGATCTGTCTGTATAAAAAAGGTATCCTGCATATCGCGTGCTGGATGGTGTGCAGGCAAGTTTAACGCAGTAAAGTTGTGCCAGTCGTCTTCTATTTCTGGTCCTTCACTTACATTAAACCCTATACGAGAAAATACCTCAATGATTTGATTCTTTACAATAGATATAGGATGTCTCGCTCCTATTTCTATTGGGTAGCCTGAACGCGTCAGGTCACCGTAGATACCAGCCTCTTCTTCTTTAGATTCAAGATTCTCTTTTAAGGCATTTACTTTATCGCTGGCTTTTTGCTTTAATTCATTGATTGCCTGTCCAAAAGCTTTCTTTTGCTCATTAGGCACTTCTTTAAATGCGTCAAAAAAGTCTTTAAGCTTTCCTTTCTTACCTAGATATTCTATTCTAAAAGCTTCTACAGCCTCTTTAGAATCGGCTTTAAAGGCTTGTACTTTCTCAATGTGTTCTTTTACTTTATCCAGCATGATCTCTCGTTATGAACTGGCAAATTTAATGAATTTATGAACGCTTTCTAGTGTTATAACGTTCAGAATTCTCGACATCTAAATAAATATAACGCATCAAGAAAAACACTGCTATACCGCCAAAGGTATGCCACAGCCAGTGCGTTCCCATATGTAAAAATTCTATAGGGTACTTTTTATCTAATGTTCTAAAACAAATAGCTGTAGTTACCGCTAATAATGTAAAGATGATATTGTTAAAGTGCTTCCACCTATGTCTGTAGCCATAAATAAAAATAGGCAAAAGAACACCTATAGCTGTTCCTATGTAACCTGTAGATGTACGGTAACCTTGTGGAACAGGTAATAACTGTGGGATAATATGCAAACCTAAAATTATTAATATCAGACCCATTTTTTGTAAAGAAGGTATGGTTAATCTAAGTATGAAATAAAAAGAACAGGCCAGACATAATAATACTATAGGAACCCAATCCATAAGCAACCAGATCTCGTTACTGCGTGATGCGTGATAAATAGTGCCTCCTACAAATCCAATAAAGAATACTGGCATACAACCTCTTAAAAACCAGTGTTTATAGCTGGATTTATATATCAAAAAAGTAAAGTAAATGATGCAAGCAAGAAAAATAAGATTGCTCGCTGTATTAAATGGCTCTACAGGGAAACGCCCCATTACAGTTTCCTTATAGATAGGACCGCTATCATTCACTTGTTGCAGCAACATGTTGACCATTAAAGCATGATTTTCTTAAAGCAAATTAAAGGTATTTGAGCAGGTTATTTAAAAAAATACTTATAAAATTATCGCTTTCGCGAAAGCGGAACCTTTAAACATGAACACGTTAGAAACAGGCAATGCATTTTCTTAATAACTAGTTGGACGAAGTCCTTGACCGTTTTGTAAAAATTTTTATGTTTGCCTTATGCAATTGGCAAAATACATATCTGATTTACTTTATAGACATGAATGCGTGGTTGTACCAGATTTTGGTGCATTTATTACACGTCGTGTTCCTGCTCAACATTTTGCGAGTAGCCATACGATCTATCCGCCTAAAAAAGGTTTGAGTTTTAATGCTCAAATCAAACAAAATGATGGATTACTTGCTAATTATGTGGCAAGTGTACAAAACTATTCTTACGAGCAAGCTGTTCAAGAGATACGTAATTACGTACGCTCATTAGATCAGCAAATCGACAGTGATGGATCTGTAACCATTCATAAAGTAGGACGTTTTTCTCGCAGTGAAGAAAATGCGTTGCAGTTTACACCTATGTACTTGGTAAATTATTTGCCAGAAGCATTTGGCCTTTCTTCTCATGAAACTTATGCAATAGATCGAGTTGAAAAACCAGTTGCAACAGTTTCTAACGAAGAAAAAGAATCTACACCGGTAATAACTCTTGAAACTAGTCGTACAAATTCTGGTTCATGGGTACGATATGCTGCTGCTGGAGTAGTCCTTCTAGGTTTAAGTTTTGCAGGTTATAAAGGCTATCAAGAACAAGCTCGCCTTGACGCTATTGCAGTAGAGGAAATGGCAAACAAAACAGTTGCCAATAAAATAGAGAGTGCTAGTTTTCTCATAAGTGAGCCATTACCTAGTATAGAATTAGCGGTTGCACCATTAGAAAAAAAATATCATGTAGTCGCTGGAGCCTTTAGAGATCCTGCAAATGCTGATAAGCGAGTGGCACAATTGAAAAGAAAAGGTTTTGACGCAAGAAGAATAGGCGTTAATAAATACGGCCTTCACAATGTGGCATTTTCTAGTTTTGTAGAACGTAATGATGCTATTAATGATCTTAATAGAATGAGAGCTCTAGGCTTTGATCAAGCGTGGCTTTTTACAGGCAAACTGCCTAAATAGACATTTTTCAATTTTATTCGCATTTCATGACCTACCTACTTACAGGAGAGCAAACTGAGCGCACTCGATTTAGATTACTTCATGAAAATGATTTTAATACCTGGCTGCCTATCTTTAAAGAAGAGCATACTGGTAAATTTCTAGGAATGCAACCTGATTTAAATCCTGTTGAAAAGTGCGAGAAATGGTTTGAGAAAGCATTTTGGCGATATAACAATGGAAGCAGCGGAATGAATGTGATGATTCATAAAGAATCAGATCAATTTATAGGTCAGTGTGGATTGTTAATTCAAACGGTTAACGGATTAAAGCGACTTGAAGTAGGCTATTCCATATTGCCAGATTTCTGGAAAAACGGTTATGCAAAAGAAGCTGCCGTAAGACTAAGAGATATTGCTTTTGAAAGAGAGTATGATAAAGACTTTGGAAATAGTTTAGTTTCTGTTATTCATAAAGATAATCAAGGTTCTATAAATGTCGCTATACATAATGGAATGAAGCTTGAGGCTGTCTATGAAGATGACAGCAACCCAGAAACTTTTTTAGTCTATTCAATAACTAGAGATGAGTGGCTAGCACTTAAATCTAAATAGATGTTTTACACATATTACAATTCACTTATGCTTGTATTAGCAACAAATTAGTAACCAGAGAAGTATAATTAGTTATTTTTACACTTAAAATCAATCATACATGGGATTACTTATTATTTATGCAGTTGTTTCTATTTTCTTTTCCTTTTTATGCTCTATTCTAGAGGCAGTTTTACTAAGTATTACTGGGACATTTATTAAAGTTAAAGAGCAAGAAGGAAAATCTTATGTTGCTTCTTTGAAAGCTTTAAAAGACGATGTAGATAAGCCTCTTATAGCAATTCTTACGTTAAATACTCTTGCACATACTGTAGGCGCTATTCTTGTAGGTGTTCAAGCTGAGAATATGGTAAGCGGTAGTGGTTACAACAGTAGCTATTTAGGTATTCCTTTTGTAGGTATTGTATCTGGAATCATGACGGTTTTAATCCTTGTAGTATCAGAAATTATTCCTAAAACCATAGGAGCCACTTACTGGCAAGGACTAGCTGGATTTACCACGACTGCACTTAATTTTATGATTTTTCCTTTAAAATGGACTGGTATTTTATGGATCTTACAACTTACCACTAAAGCTATAGGAAAAAGTGCTCACATGAACACGATGACCAGAGAAGACTTTGTTGCGATTACAGAAACTGCAGAGCAAGAAGGTGTTTTTGAACCTACCGAAGGTCAATACATCAAAAGCCTA
>CAZBCH010000006.1:0-5941 GCA_964490235.1 uncultured Flavobacteriaceae bacterium
ATGACTGATTCTCAAGATTGGTGGCCTGCAGATTATGGGCATTACGGAGGATTTTTCGTTAGAATGGCATGGCACAGTGCTGGTACGTATAGAATAGGAGATGGACGTGGTGGTGCTTGTAGTGGTAGTCAAAGATTTGCCCCATTAAACAGCTGGCCAGATAATGGAAACTTAGATAAAGCTAGATTATTATTGTGGCCTATCAAAAAGAAATATGGTAATAAAATTTCATGGGCAGACCTTATGATTCTTGCAGGTAATATTGCTATGGAATCTATGGGACTTAAAAAATTAGGTTTTGCAGGTGGACGTGAAGATGTTTGGGAACCAGAGCAGGATATTTACTGGGGTAGTGAGACAGAATGGGGAGCAAATGATGAGCGTTATGCAGATGGTGAGTTGGAATCACCACTAGGTGCTGTGATGATGGGATGGATCTATGTAAATCCAGAAGGGCCTAATGGAGTTCCTGACCCTATGGGATCTGCAGCAAATGTTAGAGAGACATTTGGTCGTATGGCGATGAATGATTATGAAACAGTTGCACTAGTTGCTGGTGGGCACACCTTTGGTAAAGCACATGGTGCAGCAAATCCTGATGAATATGTAGGTAAAGAGCCAGCAGGTGCAAAGATTGAAGAGATGAGCACCGGATGGAAAAATTCTTTTAAAACTGGTAAAGGAGATCACACAATTACCAGTGGAATTGAAGGAGCGTGGACTCCTAATCCAGATAAATGGGACTTTGATTATTTCAGAGTATTATTTGATTATGAATGGGAATTAACGAAGAGTCCTGCAGGAGCTCATCAATGGAAACCTACAGCAGCATCAAATGCAGACCGTGCACCTATGGCAGGTGATCCTAGCCTAAAGCAGGATTTAATGATGACTACAGCTGACATAGCATTAAAAACCGATCCTGAGTATCGCAAAATATCTGAACACTTTAGAGACAATCCAGAAGAGTTTGAAGAAGCTTTTGCAAAAGCATGGTACAAATTAACACACCGTGATATGGGACCTATTTCTCGTTATTTAGGACCAGATGTGCCAGAAAAAGAAGAATTATGGCAAGATCCTATTCCAGCAGTAACGCATGAATTAGTTAATGAAAGCGACATTACTAATCTTAAAAATAAAATACTAGATTCTGGTTTAACCATTCAAGATCTTGTAACTACTGCTTGGGCTAGTGCTTCAACCTTTAGAGGCTCTGACAAAAGAGGTGGAGCAAATGGAGGTCGCATTAGACTAGCACCACAAAATAAATGGGAAGCCAATAATCCCCAAAGACTATCCAAAGTACTGAACAAGTTACAAGAGATCAAGACTCAATTTGATAATGATCAATCTGGAGACAAGCAAATCTCTATGGCAGACTTAATTGTACTAGCAGGAAATGCAGCAGTAGAAAAAGCTGCAGCAGATGCAGGAAAAGAGTTATGGCTTGATTTTCATCCCGGTAGAGGTGATGCGAGACAAGAAGATACTGACGTTGATTCGTTCGGTTATTTAGAGCCAAAAGCTGATGGTTTTAGAAATTACCTAAAAGCTGGTGAAAGAGCTTCTGGAGAAGATCATTTAATTGATAAGGCAAATTTGTTAACGTTATCTATACCAGAAATGTCTGTATTAGTTGCTGGATTAAGAGCACTAGATGCTAATTATGATGGATCATCTTATGGTATTTTTACTGATCGTCCAGGTGTATTAACAAATGATTTCTTTGTAAATGTTCTAGATCTTTCCACAACTTGGAAAGCAAAATCTAGTTCAGAATTATTGTTTGTAGGAAGCGATCGAAATACAGGTGAGAAAAGATGGGAAGGAAGTAGAGTAGATCTTATTTTTGGTTGTAATACAGAATTAAGAGCTATAGCTGAAGTCTATGCTGCAGATGATGCACAAGATAAATTCATTGAAGATTTTGCAGCCGCTTGGAACAAAGTAATGAATTTAGATCGTTTTGATATCAAGTAATCAAAATTGATATTAAATAAAAACTCCAAATCGGTTGTCGATTTGGAGTTTTTTATTTTGGGTGCTTAAATTACATTTTTGTAATATCACCGCTTCCCATCACGCTTTTTTTGATACTACTTGTTGAACCTTTGTACCTTAGGTCTCCAGATCCCACGATAGAAGCTTTAAGGGCACCGCCATTACAGTAAACTGATACATCTCCACTACCTGCAATAGAAGCGTTTACGTTATTTGCTTTAAGATTAAGTGCAGATATATCACCGCTGCCAGCAACATTTGCCTCAAGATTTTCTGTACGACCAGTCACTTTAACATCTCCACTTCCAGCAATACTTATTTCAAGATTTTCTGATTCTACCTCGGTTGAGATATCGCCACTTCCAGCAACAGAAATATCCATATTTTTTGACTTTAGCTTAATTTTACTCATAATATCGCCACTTCCGGCCATACTGAGACCACTAATCCTTTCGACAGGTACGGTTACGGTAATTCCTTTTCTTGTGCTAATGTTATAACCTTTTTCCATTCCTATTTTTAAATTACCGCCGCTAACCTCTATTTCAATATGTTCCATAATATTGGACTCTGCCTCAACGGTTATTTTTCCTTCTGTTCCAGAAATAAGAATAATATCAAAACTACTTCTACCTGAAACTTCATCATAATCACTAGTTTCAAAAGTTTTTGTGATTACCTCACCATTTCCTTTTATTTTTTTATTATTTCCCCACCATTGTGCATTCACATTATTAAGGGCAAACATTGCTAGTAGTAATACAATTATATTTTTCATAATATTTAATTTAGTTGATTTTTAAAATTTAGGTTGAATAGGTTTTATTTTTTTCTAAGGTTTACACCGCCAAAACTGGATCTTATATTAATAACTGCATTTGCATTTTCTTTTAAATAAAAACCAGATCGCTCCTTGTCAGTCGTATCGTTTTCTGATCGAGTAACGGTAAGGTCATCATCTAATTTTATGCTTGCAAATTCGGTATCAATATCAAAATTAAATGAAGCATCAGGATTAAAATATATTTTAATACCAGTGTATTCTGATTTTACTGTTGCCTCTTTAAAGTTACTTCCTAGTTCACTTATACTTATAGATCCAAAGTCTGTATTTAGATTAACTTTATCTTTAATAAGCCCTAATTTAATAGTACTATAATCACCTCTTCCTGTTACATTTTGAGCTATTCCAGACTCTATGGTACTAAAATCACTATTAAAAATTAAATCTTTAACCTCATGGATCTTGGCTTTGGTGTAGTCTCCTTTAAAGTCTACTTTTTCAGAACCATGTAAATCAAATCCACTGAAATCTGCTCTAATGGTACCTGACTTCATGTAATCAATATGAGAATTTTTTGTGTAGTCAAATCTCAATTCATTATTCTCAGCCAGTAACTGGCCTATATCTAATCTTCCAAAATCACATCTAATGTTTGCTTTACCTTGAATACGGTCTAGTTTAATGGTACCATAATCATTGCTTATGTCCAAAGTGGCTGTCACAGGCATTTTAACGATATAATTAATCTTCATATTAGAATTATCGTTACTATCATTACTAAATAAAGTATTCCATAAACTGCGACCACTATTAGACTCTCGTTCTGCATCAGTCCTTGCGCTTACTCTAGAAGAACTCGCTTCAAAATCCACATCTATTTCTTTCAATTGTCTGTTTACTCGATCTTCATTATCACCGCTTACTTCTACAGTCACTTCTATAGAAACGGTAGGTTCATTCCATGTGGTAATGGTCACATTTCCAAACGAGTTCTCGATGTCTACCACACAAGACTTACTCACTGTAAAAGTCTTATTCAGTTTTTTAGACTTTGTGTATTTACCACCTGGCCCAGCAACTGCAAGTAAAGGCAGTAAAAAAAGCAGCATACTTACTTTATATAATTTCTTCATTTTCTTGTTCTTTATAATTTTTTAATTGTTCTATCTGCTCAAGAGCAGTCTCTAATAAATCAATTCTATTTTGAAAATTTTGAATCATGGCAGCTATAACTGTTTTACTGTCATTATTGATTTTAAAATCTGCCTTAATTTTTTTATAATCATTCTCTAATTTACTCAAGGCATTCTTAGTATCTAAAATGATACGTTCTGTATCTGGCGACTGTAATTTGTCCAGCTTTTCTAATTCTTGATGAATGGTATTAGTAAAAAAATCTTGTGCCTGTGCCATTTCTGGAGAAACAGTAGATAATCCATAATCATTAGAAGGTGCAGGAGCTATATTCATTCCAGCGATGCCTAAAAGAACAGCTAGTCCAGCCACTAGAGACCATTTGAACCATGAGTTCATCTTGATCACTTTTACATTATCATTAGTATTCTTTTTTAATTCAGGTTCATTAAAGGAAATACCATCCACATCTTCTTCACATGCAGCATTTAATTTATCTAGAAATCTATTTCTATGGCCATCTGGCAGTACTTCTGTATTGAAATCTTGTTCTGCAAACCATTCTTCCATATTCTTTTTCATATCAGTTGCATTTTTTTTCTTAAACTATCTTTTGCTCTAGATATGGTTGTTCTACACATCGCATTAGAAATTCCCATGATCTCACTTATTTCTTCATTGTCCATACCTTCGATCAGGCTCAACGTTAATACCTGTTTGTAATTATCTTTTAAGAGATTCATTACTTCTAGAATTTTTTTTGCCGTCATTCCTGCGGCTTCCATATCAATTTGTTCTTCTGATTGATTTTCCATTTCGTAAGCGACATCATCATAATCTACTTTGGGCATCCTTTTTTCTTTCTTTAAGTGTGTCAAACTATTATTGACAACTATCCTTTTTAACCAGCTTCCAAAGGTTGCCTCACGATTCCATTGTTTCATTTTGGCAAAGGCAGTAATCATACTTTCTTGCATGATATCTTCAGCTTGTGCGGTATCATTGACAATTCTATAAGCTACATGATACATTCCAGTAGCATACTTATCATATACGCGCATTTGTGCTTTGCGATTGCCTCTTTCACAGAGGTCATAAAGTTCTATTTCGGTTACAGTTAAAGTCACATGGTTAGTGTTACGTTTTAAAGATGCAATTTATTCTAGCATGTTACACTTCATGGCAAGAAATTTGAAATTTATTTATAGAATACTTTTAGATAAGTAGAAGATAGGTACTTGATTATAATTATATATTGATAGTAAAAAACTGATTTACAGATTGTTGTTTGTTTTATTATCGCTTTCGCGAAAGCGGAAAAAGAAAATCGATCAAGTATAAAATTATTAAATAAAATAAATGCCAGATGTCTATATGACATAGTGGCGACTGAAAAAGATATGTTCAAACCAAAGAAATTTTCAATAGACAACTTGTCACTTCAAGAATTTGATCAAGATGCTGAATTTATACCTCTTTTAAGTAGTGAAGACGAAGAGGAAATGAATAATGAAAGTGTCCCAGATACTTTACCTATATTACCTTTACGTAATATGGTGCTCTTTCCTGGAGTAGTTATTCCTATTACTGCTGGGCGCGATAGATCGATTAAATTATTACAAGAGGCAAATAAAAAGGGATTACCTATAGGCGTTGTGGCTCAAAAGAACGAAGAAATAGAAGAGCCTACATTTGAGGATCTACATACAACTGGTGTAGTGGCAAAAATTTTAAAAACCTTCAAAATGCCTGATGGTAATACTACGGTAATTATTCAAGGTAAAAAGCGTTTTGAAATGGGCAGTATTGTTACTGAACAACCATATATTACCGCAGTTGCAAAGGATATTCCTGATGTAAGACCTATAACTGATGATCCAGAGTTTAAGGCGATAATAGAAAATATTAAAGAGTTAGCCCTAGAAATCATAAAAGAAAGCCCTAACATCCCTAGTGAGGCTTCTTTTGCGATTAAAAATATTGAATCAGATTCTTTTCTAGTAAACTTTGTTTCTTCTA
>CAZBCH010000007.1:0-8924 GCA_964490235.1 uncultured Flavobacteriaceae bacterium
ATTTCATACCAAATCGGTACATCTTCTAGTAATGCGATAGTGTAAGCACCAGATCCAGGTCTTAAGGCGTCTGGCCATTTATTATCTTCCTCATCTGGAGCAAGAAGAATGCGATATTTACCTTTTTCTTCGGTAATGAATGTTTCTACTGCGATAACCTCGGCACCGTATGTCCCATATGAAGCATTAGGCCATCCTGAAAATATAATTGCCGGCCATCCATCAAACTGCACTCTTACTTTCTCACCTACGTGCATTAATGGTAAATCTATAGGGTCTACAAAAGTCTCTACAGCTAGATCATAATTAAGGGGCATAATATTTATTAAGGGCTCACCTTCTTTGAAGGTTTCTCCTTTACCGGCTTTAATTGCTTTATTAAGAAAACCATCTTGCGGTGCGGTAACAAAATAAAGGTCATTTCTTATTTGATAGTTTGTCCTATCCGTTTCTAGTTTGCTTACCTCTGCCTCTACGCCTAATTGAGTGGATTGAGCTGTAAATTGATCACTACGCGCTTTTTGAATTTTCTCAGCATATTCTTGTCTGATTCTATTCAGTTCAATATCAGCATTAATAAGTTCATTTTTACTTTGTAAAAGCTTTTGTTCTTTTTCGGCTCTTTTTGCGAGTGTTGATTGAGCTTTAAGATTTTTATCTTCTACCTCTACAGGAGATTTAATGCCATCTTTCTCTAGGCTAGCAGTTCGTTCATATTGTTTTTGAGCAATCAATTGATCATTAATAGCAGCAATTAAAGCCGTACTGTCTTGAATGATCTTCATTTGAGCTTGTTTATACTTGTTTCTTGCTTGATCTAGTTTAAGCTCTCTCTCGCGATTAAGCGCACTAATCTGTCCGTCTAAAGCTTTTATCTTTTCACGATAGGATTGCACACTAGCTGATTTTGCATCGATTTGTTGTCCTGTACGGGCAACTATATTAGGATCAAAGTATTCACTTTTCACCTCGCTAATTCTAAGAATTGTATCACCTTTCTTAACCCTATCTCCTTCTCTTACGTACCACTCCTCTATCTGTCCTGCAATGGCAGATTGTAAAGTAAGTGGACGTTGTGCTGGTGTAAGTGTTGTTACAAAACCTTTACCGTTTATATTTTGAGTCCAAGGAAAAAATAAAAGTATAAAAGCAAAAATGGCAAAACCGCCTAGAAATCGATTAAATAATTTGTAATGCCTTCTTTTAAGTACACGCTTGCCTGCTTTAAAGTTGTTTAAATTAAGGCTATCGACAATGGGATTATTAGAAATATTAAGCATAACTATTGATCTAAAATTAATTTACCGTTGTGTAATGTTATTAATCTACCACAACGCTTTCTCCATTCCATATTCTGACTTACTACCACAAGCGACCATCCATTAGAAGGATCTGTTAAGAAATCCATGATTCTCTTTGCCTCATCTTGATCAAATTGATCTAGAGGATCTTTTAAGATCAAAATCTTAGGATTTCTAACAATACTTCTTGCCAAAATGATCTTTTTAGAAACAGTGTAACTTAATTCTTTTCCTTCTGGGAAAACAATCGTTTCTAATCCATGAGGCAATTTTTTCAAAAATTTATTTAAACCTACTTTTTCAAGAGCCCAATAAATACGACTATCTTCTAGTGTATTATCTCCAAATGTTATGTTGTCTCTTAAAGTACCTTCAAAAGGAGTTTCCTCAGTTAAGGACTGTCCTAAATGTGATCTATAGTAATTAAGATCAAGACCTCTTAAATCTGAGTTATTGATGTAGATGCTTCCATTGGAAGGCTCTATTATACCAGCGATAAGCCTTAATAATGTCGCTTTACCACTACCATTTGCACCATTAATCAAAATAGTACACGTTTCAGAGATTTTAAGTGATACTCCATCTAGAATAGGTTGGGTCCTATCTGGAACAGAATAGGTAACGTTATCTAATTCTACTGTAAAATTTTGCTCTATCCCAAAAGGTTTTTCTCCAGACTGAGGTTCTAACTCTCTATCCACTACTTGAGCTATTTTCTCAAGCGATGTCAACATATCATAAAATGATTCTAATCCTGAAATGATTTTTTCTACAGCGCCTATTATTATCAAAATAATAAGTTCTGCAGCTACAAATTGACCTATATTCATTTCTTGACTCAATACGAGCAATCCACCTATGATAAGTAATCCTGCAGTTATAAGAACTTTAAATCCTATCATTTGAATGGCTTGAAGGATCAAAATTTTGAAATGCTTTTCACGATAATTAAGATAACCAGAGACTAGCTCGTCATTTTTATCTACTGCGTGACTGGTTGCACCAGATAACTTGAAACTTACCAGTGATCTTGCAATCTCTTGCAACCAGTGAGCAACTTTATACTTGCTTTTTGATTCAAGAAGACTTGTTTCTAGACCTTTCTCTGCCGTGTACTTAAAAAGAAAATAGGCTAGAACAACAAGAAGAACTCCATAAATAATAAAGAATGGATGATAAAAGGATAATAACAAAAGTCCAAAAACGATCTGCAACAAAGCTGTTGGGTAATCTACTAATAATTTAGACAGACTTTTTTGTATCGTGAGCGTATCAAAAAATCGATTAGCAAGTTCTGGCGGATAATATCCTTGTAACGCACTCATTTTAATCTTAGGGAATCTATATGCAAAATCAAATGATGCTCTGGTAAAAATCTTTTGCTGAATATTCTCTGTTATTCTTATTTGCATAATTTGTAGCACTCCTCCAAAACCTACACCTAGGGTTACTAATACAACTAGTAAAATCCATGAAGTACTTATTTGTGCACCTTGTATAAGATTAATTATCGCCTGAATACCTAGTGGCAAGGATAATCCCACTATACCAGCAAATATGGCATAGTAAAAGATTTGCGTGACATCTTTTTTATCCACTTCAAGCATGCGCAGTAAACGCTGCCATGACGTAAGTATATTTTTATTTTTTTCCATCTTTTATAATAAGTGATTCTACAAGATTTAAGAAGTATGTAGTAGGTGTTATTTTTTTATTACAATCAGTGATACCAGCAAAGTGTTCTTTTAAGAAATGTTGATGTAATGCACCATCTATTATCATACTACTCAATGAAGAAGGGAATTTATAAGTAGCATTAACAGCTATAATCAAATCCTTAAGCCTCATTACTAATCTTTTATAAATAGCAAAATATCCATCCTTGTTTTCTTTATCAACTTCTTTAGTAAGATAAGATTTTGAATACTCAGCAATGACAATTCTATTAAGTAAAACTTCATTAATATGACTAAAATTAGAATCTTGCGTAACCTCTTGTGTAAGGATCTCTACAGCTTTTACCAGCTTATCTTGTGGGGACGCTATAATCATGGTTTGTAAAACGAGTTGATATTCTAACCAACTCCAGTACCACGATGTGAGATACAGTAATAATTTATGCTTATTTTCAAAATACCTATAAATTGAACTTTCATTTGATTTGATGGCATTACCTAATTTTTTAAAAGTAAATTGTTCAAATCCTAATTCATAAATCATTTCTATACTGTGCTTAACAATGCGTTTACCTAGATCTGAACTTTCAGGATCTTTAACATAAATTTTATCGTTAATTTCTACTTTTAAGTTTTTAAGAAGCGTTTCCATAATTGTATTTAATCTAGTCAAATTTAATAGTATTACTATTAAATAATAAGATTGTTATGATTAATTAACAAGAATTTTACTTTTGCGCTTTCTTTATGAGCTGTAAATCAAAATTTAAACATAAAAAAAAACCTCAGTTTTCACTGAGGTTTTCATCTAGTAATAAAGCATTTTACTTTTTGATCAACTTTGAAGTAAATGATCTATCTCCAATTGTTAATTTTGCTAGATATATACCTTGATTTAGGTCTGAAATATCTATTTGAAGATTATTTTGTGTCAGCTTTCGCGAAAGCGTAACTCGTCCTCTAACATCATATAATGTAATTGTCCCTTCTTCTATTACATCACTATAATTGATCGTGAAATGATCATTTGCTGGGTTAGGTGTAAGACTAAAAAAAGTCGTTTCTACATCCGCATTGCTTAACGGTGTACGGAAAGTACTCGTAAAAGTATTTGTTATGATAGCGGGATTGAAATCAAAATAAATCTCGGCCGTATTAGGAATTACGGTTCCTTCAGCCCAACCACTTCTAGGTTTTATTTTAAAATAAACATGACCATTTGCGCCTACAGGATCTGTAGTTGAATCGGGAAGCATTATGTTATCAAATCTCCATGTTACTTGATTTTCCATACGTTCCATCACATAATTATGACTGCTATTGATCATCTCTATTGTACTCCAATCTAATTGAGCATCTAGAGTATCTTCAATCCTTACATTGATAGCACTTGCGGTACCTGTATTCTCAAATCGAATGGTATAATAAAAATAATCTTCTGAAGTAAATGTAGATGGATTGATAAAGGCACCTCTAGACTCCATCTTATCATTAGGATCATAACTACCTATAATTGTTTGTGTAGATGTACTTGTGTTATTTGATGGTGTCAAATCATTTGCTACAGGTGAAATAGTTGAAGTATTAGTAAGTAAATCTCCTAAATTAACAATAGGAATTACAGGAATTTGCATTTCTACTTCAAATGAGCCTATTGCAAATGGAGCTAGGTTTGTATAAGCTAATGTGACGCTACTAGGAGATACCACAGCGTTAGGATCTGACACGTTCACGATACTCAAAGTAGGATCATAATCAAAAATCACTTGTCCTACAGGAACAGAAGAGGTTCCTAAATTTGTGTAATAAACGGTTTCAGTATAGGTAAATCCAGGTCTAGGTTGTTCTTGAGGTACAATATAAGTTACCACGTCTTCATATGCTGCTGTAGGCGTTACTAAGAAATCTCTATTTACGATACCACTATTATTAGGAACCGTTACACCTGTATAAGTTGCCGGTGATACGGTGTAATTTGAAGTATATGCTGGCAAGATATTGTAGGCAAGATCGTAAGAATTATTAGGGTCTACATCATAAATATTGTAACTACCTAAAGGTGTAGCGATTTGCATTGTATTACCACTGTTATTTCTTTCCCATTGAAAAACTCCTAGAGGAAATGAAGGATCTGTAGCGTCAACTACTCCATTTAGGTTAGCATCTAAGAAAGATTGCATTCTAATACCATCGCAATTAACGGTTGCAGTGCTTGTTGCTCCTAATTCTACTTTTAAAAATCCTGGCTGATTAGAAAAATTTGAAGTTAATATTAAGTAGAATTCACCAGCTTGCGCATTAGTAATTTCGGCTATTTCTGGCATAACAACTGAAAAACTATGGTCTACATAGTCTGCTTGAGTTAAACTACCGCATTGTGATGTAGGATTAGTAAATGGCCCATATACTGCAAAATCGATATCTAAGTCTTGTCCCATGAAGTCTGGAGCTGTATTTTGATAAACCTCTAAAGTTAAATCACCTGAGGTCTCTATAGGGATATAGAACCATGTAGGATTGCGTGGTCCAGTACTAGATGAGAAAGGATAATAGTTACCTAATTGCGCATTAGAACCATCAAATACATTGATGAATGGCTGTCCTATTCGTTCACAAAGAGACTGCGCATCTCCACAATCATAAGCATTATTACAATTGCCTTGAGGCACTAAATCAGTTGTGTAAATAATATTACAATCATTTGCCACTGTTTCTAATATAAAAATGCGTTGACCATTAGTAATGGTTGTAATGTCAAAACTTGTTGGGTTCACAATTGCATTTGTATTATTCTGAGCATCTATTAATGAAGTAAAGTACGAGAGTGCATTTACAGTAGATAGCTGGTTTTCTATATCAGTTAGATCAAAATTTACAGTTCCATCTAAGTCATCATCACACTGCCTTAAATCACTTAAGGTATCAAAATCTATAATAACATCTCTTACAATTAAATCAAATGACCTTACCTGAAAAGCTCCGGTTATATTTTCTTCTAACCTAGCGTAGATAACAACATTTGATGGAACACAGTAAGAAGAAGTATTTACAATAGGATTTGATCCAGCATTTGCATTTGCAAAAGTGGTGTAATAAGAAACTGTATAGTCTGCAGGGTTATTTGAAGATAGAATGAAGGAATCATTTTGAGTTAGGTCAAAACAAGCCACTGTATTAGGAGTTTGTAAACACTCCTCTAGGGCATTAGGGTTACCTATAACTATACAATTTACATCTTCTATGAGTTGCAACGGAGAAACGCTGCTACAATTAGTAGGGAAAAATGTCGTTCTTACATATACGGTAGGCGTGTTACTAGATGTAACAAAATTAGCTACAAACCCTATAGGATTCACCTGATTTTCTGCATCTAATTGCGTTAAGTAATATTCTGTAGAAAAGTTGAATACATTATTTGGAACATTTGTTACTTCATTTAATACACTACTAGATTCCCATTCTATAAAACCATCATTATCGTCATCACAGCCTCTGATAGGAGAAAATGAATAAATATCAGGACTGTTATTAACTACTACTTGAAAAGATTGTGTCGTATTTGCATTTCCCGTTGCTATTTCTTCAACTCTTACAAAAATTTGTTGATTTGAAGCACTACAGTAAAATACAGGAATGCTATTTGTATTATTATCAGCATCTACCTGTGAGATATGATAAGAAACAGCGTGAGTATTTGCTGAATTATTTCCTAAGGCAGCAGATGTATTGATATTCAAATCAAAACATGCTGTGTTATTAACTTGATCTGTACATGATTCCAGATCTTGAAGTTGTGAGGCTTGATTGCAGCTAGTTAAAAACACAACAACATTTAAGATCTCAAAACAATTTGTTGATGTTTGTACTCTTATAAATAAATCTATGGCAACGTTTGCTTGAAAGGAAAAACTTGTAGAAAGTGGATTAGAATTTGCAAAAGCATCTTGCTGAGTTAAAAAATAAGTGAACAGTAAATTATTCTGTCCATTAGAAAGTAGAGGCTCTATATCAAATAAATCAACTTGAATTTCACCTATAGGCGTTACTGTACCACAATATGAATATGTTTGTGGATTATTTACAACTGGCAAGGCTTCAATAATTAAATTAGTGGTGGTGATGTTAAAATTACCTGTGTTATTTTCACTCACACGTATAAATATTGACTGTGGATTAGTGACATTAGTATAATTTGATGCTGGCAATGGATTGACGTTGTTTACAGCGTCAAACTGTGAAGAATAGTATGTTACCGTATGTGTTGACGGGCTTTGATTGCCTAGGGCTGCGGCGTTTAAAACAGTTAAGTCAAAAACTTCTATACCATCATTTGAAAAATCATCGCAAAGGATATAATCAGGAACAGGACCAGCGGTTACTTGGGCTGTAATAACTGTAGTAAATAGTAAACCTAGGATAAGTAAAATTTGTTTCATGATTGCTTGGATTTTTTGTGAAGTTAACTAAAACCATTCAAAAAAAGGTCTATTTCGCTGATTTGCAGTAATTAATTGCTTAAATACATAGAATCTCTTACTTAATTAAAGTAGAAAATAACATTTGTTTCTTTTTTAAAAGAATACTGCATTTTGTCCTTATATGAGATTATTCTAATTGGTACTCTTTACTATTTTTACAGTATGAATAATAGCCTCCTAGAACTACAAAAAGCCGAAGAAAAAGCTGCATATTTATTTCAAGAAATTGAGACTCGTGACATTATCGTACCTGGTAAAACAGAGAAGGAAATTAACACTGAAATATTCTTGCTAGCAGATGAGTTGTTAGGGATCAAAAAATACTGGCATAAACGTATTGTAAGAGCTGGAGAAAATACCTTGTTTCCTTATGATGAGAATCCAAAGGATTTAACTTTAAAGGAAAATGATATCCTATTTATAGACTTTGGACCTATTCTCGATGAGTGGGAAGCTGATTATGGAAGGACTTATGTCATCGGTAATGATCCTATTAAAAAACAATTAGCGGCAGATTCTGAAAAACTTTGGCATATAGCAAATGAATATTATAAAAATAACCCTTCGATAACTGGAGCAACACTTTATCAATATTGTTTAGATCTAGCAGTAGAATATGGATGGGAATTTGGCGGACCTATTGCAGGTCACTTGATCGGACACTTTCCACATGAAAAGTTAGATGGAGAGCTCAAAACCAATTACATTCATCCTGAAAACAATATTCCTATGAATGAAAAAGATTTATCAGGAAACAATCGGTACTGGATTCTAGAAATACATTTAGTAGATAAGGCAAAAAAAATCGGATCCTTCTTTGAACAACTGGCTGGATTTTAAAAAGCGGTAGTAGTTTAAAACACAAAATGCCTGATAAGATCAGGCATTTATGTTTTTATTCAATGCTGAATAAAAAGGGGAAAGCAAACTTTTATTGAATCTCTGCCGTTAAACCAGCCTCTAACAAGGCAGTACAACGCGGTTCTAAATCATTATAATCACCTGATTTTACATTACATTTCCCTTTATAATGTACAATAAGGGAACACTGCTCTGCTTGAATAGGTGTATGATCACAAGTTGCCACAAGCATATCTATTACGTGATCAAATGTATTTACCTCATCATTATAAAGGACAATTTTATTCTCCTTTTGCTCCAAGACTTCCAATTCCAATTCTGGAAGCACCTGTTCTTGTGTGCTCATCTTCATGGCTTAAATTTAAAACAATTAATAAAATTATTGATAAACTATAACGTTAAAGTTGATTCTTTATCATTTTTACAGCTATCCACTTATCCTTATATAAGTGTGAGTCGTAATAAATACTAGACTCATTACATTTACTTTTTATATGCTCAAGGTCTTCCTCATAAAATCCACTGAATAAAATGGTCCCGCCATTTTTTAAGCTATTTGCATAAGTAGGGATATCTTGAAGAAGAATATTTCTATTAATATTTGCAAT
>CAZBCH010000008.1:0-13349 GCA_964490235.1 uncultured Flavobacteriaceae bacterium
CCACAACAAGATGCCGAAGTAAATTTTAACCATGCAGCAAAACAAGCTTATATCGCTTTTTCACAAGCGATTATAGCTGCGGCTTATGAAGGTGTAGATGCTACACCGCTAGAAGGTTTTGATGCCGATAAACTTGATGAAATATTAGGTTTAAGAGCAAAAGGATTACGTAGTGCTGTTATGCTTCCTCTAGGTTATCGAGATGCAGAAAACGACTGGTTAGTTGATCTAGTTAAGGTTAGAAAAAGTACAGAAGATCTAGTTACAGTAATTGATTAATTCAACTTGTAACTAACTATTAAATAATGAATTTAAAAAAAAAGAAAAATGAAAATTTTATTTGTATTAACATCTCATGATAAACTAGGAGATACAGGAAAAAAAACAGGGTTTTGGGTAGAAGAATTTGCAAATCCTTATTACACATTATTAGATAAAGGAGCAACTATCACAATAGCAACTCCTAATGGCGGCGCGGCTCCTATCGATCCTAGCAGTGATGGACCAGATGCCGCAACCGAAGATACAGAGCGTTTTAATAATGATGCTGTTGCTAAAGAAAGAATAGCAAATACTAAGGTTCTGGCAGACATGAATCCTGATGATTTTGATGCAGTGTTTTATCCAGGTGGACATGGTCCATTATGGGACCTAGCAAATGACCCTACTTCTGTCGCATTAATTGCGAAATTTAACCTGCAAAACAAACCTATAAGTTTTGTATGTCATGCACCTGCAGCTTTAAAAGATGTAAAAAATGCCGATGGTTCTCCTCTAGTTAAAGGTAAGAAAGTAACAGGTTTTACAAATAGTGAAGAAGACGCTATAGGACTTACAGATGTTGTCCCTTTTCTTGTAGAAGAAATGTTGAAAAATAACGAAGGAATCTACTCTAAGAAAGAAGATTGGGCAGCGTATGCAGTACAAGATGGTAATTTAATTACAGGTCAAAATCCAGCATCATCTCAACTAGTTGCTGAGAAATTATTAGATAGTTTAAAGTAATTTTATAATTATCAATAGAAAAAAAGGTTATCCATATAGGGATAACCTTTTTTGTTTTGTTAAATAGCCATTTTCATATTCGTTGGATCTGAATTAAAAATGCTTTCTTGTTTTTGTGATGATAAGGACCACTGCATACCTTTTTCATAGGTTTTGATGCTATTATCATCAGTAGGATCCATGATCATTAGATATATCCACTCATTATCTAATAGGTTTTGTAAATGAGGATTGCGCGATAGAATGTCAATTACTTTAGGCAAAGGCGCATGAATTAATACAGATAGCCTTAATGGTTGATGGTACAATTTTGTGTCTGTTTCTCTTATGGATTGTAAGGGAAGTCCCATTTTTAAATCGCCTCCATTACCTTGCAATACACCATAATGTCCTGTTACATTTTGAGTGATTTTTGTTCCACCGCCAAAGGTGTTATTATCTACCGTACTAAAATAATAATGATTATTAATCCATTGAGTCACTACCATTGGACCTTGCATAATTCCTTCTAGTGCTGCACCTGTGATATCTTGCTGCCAGTCATAAGAATGTAAAAAACATCTGCTATGTAAATTTTCATTTATCGTTAAGTTTCTTGAACCTACTATAAATCCAGCATTTCTAGCAAGTCCCCATTCAGGTCTGGTTTCACTCCAATTGTTTGCTTTATTTTCCGCTTTCGCGACAGCATCCTCTACTCCTAGCCTATTTTTTGCAGCTGTTTCTTGGGCTTTCTTTAAACTTAATTTTAAATTTTCTAATGCAGCTTTATGAGAATCTGGTACTTCTGTATCAAATATTTCTATCTCGTCTGTTGTGGTATTATGTTCTGCACCTATAAAAATGGTGGTATCTGGAATGACTAGTTGGTGTTGGGCAGCCAGTTCTTCTCTTACTTCTTTGAGATTTGCGAGTTTTGCCAGCATTCTAGCATTGTGACGTCCAGGACTAGCGGCACATGCACCACAATCTAGACTAGAACCAAATGGATTATTTGCTGTATGACTTCCGTGACCTGCAAAAATTACAATAGGAGCAAAATTCTTCCATCCGGTAAGATCAAATGCGCCTTTTACAATCGCTACCTTTTCTGCTAGTGAAATTCCCTGAGCAGCTGCTGCTTCTCCAGAACAATTAATTTGCGGTGATGCAATATTTTCAAACGATGTATCCTTTCTGTTTTTTCTGCGATACAATCTACCAGAATTTAATGTACGTCCTAAAAGTGAAAAACTATAGAAAAATCCAGCACCTTCTACATATCCAAAAGTAGATGGTAACATGTTCTTCATTCTCTTAAAAAAATGGTCTTTAAACCTTGCTAAATCATTCTTCTTTTCAAAAGCAGCCATTTCTATGTCATTACCAGCTATAACGCTTTCAGTAACTTCATAAGCTGATCCTACAATAGGCGGACACGATTTTCTTGTGATATTATCTTCAATACTGGTATAATCCATTGCAATCCCAAAAAAACCAGCATAGCCATAGGTTTCATAATTACCTTGCGCTTCTACGTGTCTTCTTATTAATTCAGATCTGGTATCAATACAAAAAACAAGCTGTGCCTCAGGTATCTCATTTGATTCTGAAGGGTTACTATTTTTTGAAGCAATGGAAATCATATAGTTTTGCCAGCTGCGTTCCCATGCTTTAAGCCATACATATTTCAAAGCATTATCTGCAGTTTCATTTGCAGGTTTTACTTCATTCAAAAAGTTAATTTTCATACTTTTTGCAATGCTTAAACGTACTGCTAGATACTGTATTAAGTCTATAGGATATTGCATTTGCCATCCAGACGCTGCTTCAGTTCTATAGTTAATGTATCCTGTCCAGCCAGGCAAAGCGGCTAGATGCTGGGTAAGCAATTCCTGCCACTGTTCTTTTGGATAGTCACTTAATAATTGGGATAATGCTTCTTCACTTGTTTTAGGAAGCACACTTTTTTTATTGATTTTTAAGGATCTGTCATATTTAGCAAGCTTTCTCCATGCTTTGTAAAAGCCTTTTTCCTTACCAGGCATGGACCATTCTGCCAGACCTTCATCCATGAAAGCAGCCAGCCACTTTGCCATAATGCGATCCAGTTCTCGATCCTTAGTGTGCTCTTCTACTCTATTTGAAAGCATCTTTTTTAGATAAACTTCAGGAGATTCATTCCATCCATTTTCTTTGAGCAAATTGTTAAGCACATTAGTATCAATTTCTCCATTATCTAAAGCTGTTTTAAAAACACTTACATCAGGAAAAATTTGTGCATTTAGGTAATGGCTCGCACTGGTAACGGCTTCTTTAAAATGTGATGATTCATATCCAGTCAGTGGATTTGAAGTCACAAATGAATATAAAGGCCAGGTTTTACCTATAACTTTTGCAGCCTTTTCTATAGCGTTTGATAGTTCAATAGAAAGCATTAGGATTTCGTTTTATAGGTTAAAACAGTCTTTTTATAGGGTTGTGAATCGTTCATAAGCTTCACATACAACCATGGTATTTTCCTGTAATAACCTAGCTTCATGATAAAGAAACCTAACAAGAATATAATTCCAAAAATGATGTGAACCGCATTTAAAGGTAAAGCATCTGATACAAAAGGCATATCGCTCATTATAGCGCTTACCACGTTATACATTAATCCATATGCTCCTATACCTAAAATAAATAGCACAGCAGGCATGATTAACTTTTGTCCAGTAGAAAGACTTTTTTCTTTCACAATATTATAGGATACCTGTCCTACGGTTATAGCAACAATAAGCGTTAAAAATATGCCACTATCCAGCGAGGTTCCTTTTCCTGTAATAAATGAAAATAAAAAGGCTGCAAGCGTCCCAAAAATTAATACAGCCACAATCTGCAAAGGTTTGATAAATATACGCTCATTCTCTTGTGGGACAGTATGTTTAATTTCCTCACCTGATGATAGAAATAAATAGGCTTTATAAAATCCATGTAAAATTAAATGAACAACTGCAGCATTATAAAAACCTAATCCACATTGCATGATCATAAATCCCATTTGGGCGATAGTAGAACAAGCCAGCTTCTGTTTTACGTTTACCTGAATCAACTTAGTAAATTGTGCCACAATAGCTGTCAAACCACCTATAATAAGCAATACTTCATGCGTATCTGATATAAAAATAAGAGATGCAAACAAGGCAAGCAATATCCCAGAACCATTTACAAATCCTGCATGCATTAATGCAGATGCCGGCGTGGGAGAAGTCATTGCAGATAGCAACCACTTATGAAATGGGTAAATTGCTGATTGTATTATCGCAGCGATAATGATACATATTGCCGCTATAAGAACAATATGATCTGGCAATGTCTCCAGTTGCACAATGATATCCTGCAATGTATAGATATCTAATTGAACCGCTAGTAAACTTAATCCGGCAGCCAGGAAAAGGGTTCCTCCTAGAAAATACTTAAAAGTAAATTTGGCAGCCTCTCTTGCCTCTCCCCAATCTCGATCAACTCCTATCAATCGCGACATTAAAAATCCCATCAAAAACCAGCTACTTATGATTAACGCCACATGATTAGACATTACAAATAACATGACTGATAATGTAAACCCAAAACACAACAGCTTAAAACGACTAGCATATCTAAAACCGATCAAATAATTTTGAGAATAACTACTTATTAAAGCACTGAAAAACGTAACAGTTGCCCAAATCAATACGGTAAAACCATTGATATAAATCAATTGATCATAGCTCCATTCTGGAATGTTAGGAAAGAAATAAGCCAGCACTCCTATGTTAACCGCGCAAGAAAGCCATAATATGACATTAAATAACCTAGAGAGATGTTGTGAACTATTTGCTGGACGTTTGACCTGCGATACCACATGGGCATCCGTGAGCAAATTGTTATTTGAAGTCATAAGTAATGTTTAGGGCATCAATTCATTTGATCGTGCAAAGATTAGAAATCTATGAGATAAATTTTAATTTATATTTTATATACATACTATAAATATAATTTATAGTTTAGACTTCAACCTTAATTATTCCATCCTAAGTAGTTCAGTTACAGCGGTAATCTTATAAGCCTTTTTCTTTATCAATGACTTTTATAATTCCGCTTTCGCGAAAGCGAAATCCTACAACATCCTACATTATAAATTTCCTTTTATCTATACATTTTATGGGTATAATTACCCAAATATCAATAGGTTATCACAAAAAACACCTGTATTTAACATAACTTTTTATAGTTTAGAAGTGCCAACCAAAAATCTCTATAATGAAACATCAACTCCATTACCTATTCTCCATTGCAGTGATATTATTTTTATCATCCTGCAAACAAAGTCAAGAATCTACCGAGGACGACGTCGCAGAAAATAATAAAGAAATTGTAGAACCGACGCAATTAACGTCCATAACTAAAGATTCCTTGAGTTCTGTAATTCCATTAGAAATAACCGTTACAGGAACTAATGTAACGTTAGAATCGTTACAACATGATTTTGATGTGTTTTCTTGGGAAACCTTCATTGCACTTAACTGGCCAGCAAATGAAGATGGAACTCCTAATAATAACAGCACCATAGGACAAGATCCTAATGCACTTACTGTATGGCAATCTTGGAAAAGCAGTCGTGATATTTTTCTTAAAGATGGACAACAACCTGCAAGATGGAATGAAAATGTCCCACCACCTATTGTTTGTGATCATATGACCGCAGCAGATTTTAGCAAGGCAAAAATGTCTCTTACACAAGTAGGAAAAACGCCTAACGTACTGGATGAAAGCGGTGAACCTTTTCAAACCGGTCCGCTAATAGATCAAAATGGACAGTATACCAGATATGAGATATTTACTAATGAGTCTATGTTTGATTACATAGTAAATAACCAGTTGTATAATCAACAAGGTCAGAAGTCTTTTAATCAAAACGCCGATTTCCCTTCCAGTAGTACAAAAAAGGATAAAGTAGGTGCGATCATGGTAAAGTCTGCATGGGTAAAAATGGGCGGTAAATATGATCCTAGTAATTACCACACAACCATGGCGCTAGTTTATAACAATCCAGAAGAACAAAGCGGTGTAAAACCTGCTTGTGAACTGGTTGAAGTAGGACTGGTAGGATTTCATATCGCACATAAAACTGAAAGTGAACCGCAATGGGTATGGTCTACATTTGAACACAAGAACAATGTACCTACTCAAAATGAGCCTGCTGATAAGGATTTTTACAATTTTTATGACAGCACCAGCGACGCTCCTGTAAATGAGCCACCTTCTAGACCATGGAATCCAGCTATTCCCTACACTACTCCATCACAAATTGAACGAGTAATACCTATTACTGACGATGCCAAAGCATTAAATGATAAATACCATGCTTTATTAGAAAATGCAGTTCCTGGATCTGTATGGACAAATTATGATCTGGTAAGCACTCAATGGCCTACAGATGCAGGTAGTGTAAGCGACCCTACTGGTAAGCCAGCACCTAGTTTTCTAGCAAATACCACCTTAGAAACCTATATTCAAGGTACTGTAGAGCAAACCTCTAGT
The DNA here is from genome assembly GCA_964490235.1 of uncultured Flavobacteriaceae bacterium. GTDB lineage: Bacteria > Bacteroidota > Bacteroidia > Flavobacteriales > Flavobacteriaceae > Nonlabens. The sequence goes on from CAZBCH010000008.1 coordinate 6,550, forward strand.
AGCTGTATTGCTTGTCATAATAACGCTTCTATGACTTCAGGTAAATTCTCTGATTTTACCTATCTACTGCAACGAGCTCAAAAAGCAAAATAATAACCATCCAAAAACCATCTCATGAACACAATGCAACAATTCATAGGATTAAGCACAGTGCTTACTGGCTTTGCTCAATCGATTATAGCACCGTCCATAGATCCTATAAACGTAAAAGAAGAATATCTCGCCGCATGGACAGATAAAACTGGAACAGCGCTTGCCACTTCTATTTTAGATAAATATGCTACACTCGCTTCAGATAGCAATAACACGTCACAAATGATAGGTGAACAAATGTTAGCAGCTTCTAATGGTGCTGATTTTGTCCTAGCCTGTAGAAAACTCATATTCTTATGGTATTCTGGCGCATGGCCTACTCTATCTCCAGATGGAACTACCACAAGCAGCGTTTTACTATCTACTAAAAGTTATAATGCTGGTCTGGTATGGCAGGTGATGCAATCCCATCCTATGGGTAGTTCTAATTACAGGTACGGTTACTGGTCAGAAGAGCCAGCACCATTACATCAATATTTAGGTAAATCAAACAGTTAATATCATGGCACAAGAAAAAAATTACGACGTTGTTATTGTAGGCTCTGGTATTGCTGGCGCCATTATCGCATATAATTTAGGTAAACAAGGTAAAAAAGTATTGATCCTAGAAGCTGGACCCAAAGTCCCTGCAGATAGAAGCGACTACATGAAAACCTTTTTTAAAGCAAATGCAAAAACACCAGAATCTCCTTATCCACCTACCACGCAAGACCCTAATGCCTCTACAGCAAATAATCCACTAGGATTACCAGATCCAGCTAAGGAAAACACTCCACGATACACCGTATTGCAAATAGATGCCTGGCGCAAGCCCAAGCAATGTTACTTTGATTATGAAGATCAACCTGGTGTTCTAGCTCCTGATAGTTCAGATGCCAACTTTGCCTTTGCGAGTTCTTATGAACGTATCGGTGGTGGAACGACCTGGCACTGGTTAGGAACCAGTTTACGATTTATACCTAATGATTTTGTACTGAAATCAAAATACGGTGTTGGTGTAGACTGGCCTGGCGGCAAAGCGTTCTATGATAAACTTGTTCCTTATTATGAAAAAGCAACAGATGAAATAGGTGTTGCAGGTAGTAAAGAACAACTAGATAAATTATACAGCGGCTTTGATGGTCAGCAAACTTTTGGTGCCAATTATGATTATCCTATGCCAGCCATAGAAGAATCTTTAGTAGATAATGATTTTGCAACCCATGTAAAAGACATGACTATAAACGGTACAGAAATCTACACCACTCCTACTCCACAAGGTAGAAATTCCAGACCAGGAGAACGACGCCAGTGTGCAGGAAACACCAATTGCATTCCTATCTGTCCTATTCAGGCAAAATACGATGCTACAGTTACACTAGCCAGAGCCTTACAAACCGGTAATGTAGATGTGCTTTATCAGCATGTGGCTAGCAATATTCAGGTAGATCCAGACACAGACGAGATAAGCGGTATCGATTACATCACGTACGATACACAAACTGGAGTTTCTACAGGAAATGGCACCATAACAGCTACAAAGTACGTCATTGCGGCACATGCGATTGAAACACCTAAGCTGTTGTTAATGTCTAAAAACAACGTAAATTTCCCTAATGGCGTGGCAAATAGCAGCGATCAAGTAGGTAGAAACTTAATGGATCATATAATGTACCTGTCTTGGGCACTGGCAAAAAATCCAGTTTTCCCATTTAGAGGACCACTTTCTACATCTGGTATCGAGACCTTAAGAGATGGCGCCTTCCGTTCAGATCGATCTGCTTATAGAATAGAAATAGGAAATGAAGGCTGGCAATGGGCGGCAAACGATCCATTTACCACTCTAGCCGACTTTGTCTTTGGCCAAAACAATTCCCAGACTAATGCTGCAGGAACAGGACCACAAGGCAAACGCCTTAAATTCAATCCAGATTTACCAGATCATGCGCAGCTTTTTGGCGATGCACTTACCCATAATTTAAACGGTATTTTTACCAGACAAATACGCTTGGGCTATTTAATAGAACAACTGCCCAATCCTAAAAACCGCGTAGAATTATCTGATACATTGACAGATAATTTAGGCTTGCCTAGACCTAAGGTCACCTATAAAATTGAAGAAGATTATGTAAGAAACGCATTCACCTCGGCAAAAGAAGTATCTACACAAATCTATGATGCACTGGGCGCGACAGAATATACAAAGCCTGCCGCCAAACCAGTTTTTAATGTAACCGAAACCGATAAGGAATTGACCTCGACTAATTTTCAATACAAAGGCGAGAACTATAAATTTTACGGTGCAGGACACATTGTAGGAACCTACCGCATGGGTACCACAAAAGAAAACTCTGTAGTAAACGATCGCCAGCAAACCTGGGATCACAGCAATTTGTACCTCGTGGGCAGTGGCGTCTTCCCTACGATCACCACTGCAAATCCTACACTTACTATCGCAGCACTAGCCATTAATGCTGCAGATAATATTTTGGAGGATTTGAATACTACAGACAGCGCAATCACCTAAGTCTCTCATTTCCCAGAGATTTGAACCATCCTCACTTTTTTAAAAGTAGGGTGGTTTTTTTATGCTGTTTTCGCTTTCGCGAAAGCGGAAACCCAACAAGCATGGTTGATAAAAATGCACTTCAAGAACCTAGGGAAAGAACGACCATAACATAAGCGCCATAAAGAAATCCCAACAACAGCTGCCATTAGCTTCTTAAATTAACAGATAATACCCAGCAACAAAAGACGGCAATTACCCAATTTTCAATAAGTTGTAAGAAAAACAGCCGCTATATAATTTGCTTTTAATAGATTTAAAATCACAAAACAACTCACAAGTTAAAGAGCACAAACATAAGTGCCATCCTGTTGAAAAGAATTAGGAACTATTACGGTTTACCGTAATAAAACCTTTAAAGGATGTTCTAACTTGTGTGTTCTTAATCATTACTAGCAATTATCCTGAAAATAGTACTGGATAAAGTGATGTTTTAGGGAGATATAAGGAGTTGGCTGTAATATAAACTGAATGAGAAAAAATATAAACTTATTAAGATTAGCTTGTCTAATTCAAGACAGAGATAACCAAGACTTCAAAAGAGTTGTCTTATCAATAATATTTGAACTCATATACGAAAATAACAATGTAGATTTAAGAGCTGACGAATTATATAAAGCAACAATTACAAAATCTAAAGAGCCAATCGAGAGAGACTTTTTTGATGGATTAATAACTAATTCAAAATCATTTGATTTAACTAATACCGATAACGAACCACTTGTAAAGCTAACACCAAAAAAATTCGAAGAAGTAGAGAAAAGTATATCTGAATTTTCTATTGAACCTTCTATTGAATCTTTTCTCATAAATAAAGGATACGAGTCTTCTAAAAAAGATGTAATAATAAAAATATTATATCAATCGATTTATGAAAACATTTATGCCTTCAACCCTTCAAACATTGAGAGTTTAGTTCCAGATGTTATTAAAGAAAATTTTTCTCAATCCGAACTTGACATTTTTAACGAATTTCTTGAATTCGACGACCCTCAAAAAAACAGAAGACTTTATAATCAATTTGTTAAAGCAATCGAATTTGCAATTTTAACTTCGGGTAAAGGTGTTAAAACTTTTTCAGCACAAATATATACTGACAAAACATATTTACTAGACACGAATATTATTTTCCGAATGTTGGGAGTTGGCGGAACAGAAAGACTTGATACGATTTTAAAACTAATTGAATCTTGCATTAAGCAAGGAGTTAAATTCGAATATACAGTTAGAACTTTACAAGAACTGAACAATACACTTGATGCAAGTATTGGAAAAATTATCAAAGCGGAACAAACTAAAAAAGTTGAAATAATACAAGAATTAATTGCAGATGCACCTCATTTTTTTAACGATGACTTTATCGTTCAATACAGCAGATTAAAAAATGAGAAAAAAGTAAGTAATCCAGAACAATATAATCTTGAAATGAAATCAAGATTTAAAAAACTATGTACAGATTATAATATACAGCAAGCAAACCATAGCGTTAAAATTGAGAATTATGAGATAAACCTTTTTGCTAAAAGACTTATCTCGGAAAGAAAGAAAATTACATCTTACAGATATGCACTTAAACAAGCAACTGTTGATGCATATAACGTTCTGTATGTGCGCAAAAAAAGAGCTGGTAATAATTTCAACTATTCCGAAGTAAAATCTTTTTATCTTACAACAGATAGAGGTTTAAACAAAATACTTTCTGATGATGAAAAAATAGTAATACCTGCTACTATTTTACCTTCTCAATTATTTGCAATCCACAATCCATTATCAGACGATTCTGAAGATGTTGATTATGATAACTTTTTCAGCTTCATTAAGAGGAGAACTTCAGAGTTTAAGCATAGAGGTCGAGATGTATTTAGTTTCATTCAGCAAGCACAAATACACACAACAGATAAAGAAGAAATCAAAAATTTAATTGTCACTTTTACTGATGTAAGATATAGCAGTTCAAAAACAGAATCAGCAAATGAAAATGTTATAGTAAAATTCAAAGATTTTGCAAAAACTTACTTTGATAATAGACTTGATGAAATTGAAGATATTGAAGATAAATACAACACAATTGAACAAAAAGGAAAAATGGATGTTTCATCAACTCTGACTAAAACTAAAGGGTTAACAAAAACTATTGACATTATTTCAACAGTATTAATTATACCTTTAATTTCGATAATATTGGGACTTGTTACAAATTGGAAAATTTCAGTTAGTTCATTAATTATTTTAGAAGCTGTTAAATTTTGGCTTTCTAAAAAGGAAAATTATAATAAACAAATTTGGGAATCTTTATTTGTTAAAAAAATGAAAAAGACTGCTTATTACAAATTGACAGAAAACCAACAATTTATCAACGAAGGACTTAAGGAAATTGAGGATAAAGAAGGGAATGTTTGGAAATAAATACTACAGCCAACAAAGAACTGAGGTAAAAAACAACACTTTTCTTCATTAATTTGAGACATTATTATTCTGGGCTCGTAGATTCATTAATTTAATTCTAGGGCCTTTTTTTATTCTATTTAATGTTAACTATCTAGGAATATAGAAACATAATTTTCATCATAAGGCCTACCTGATTTTGCAATAGCAAAACATTGTTTTAAGAGCTTATTACAAACACCTTAAACAATAAAAAAGTCCATTAAATTAGTTAAAACAGAATAATATTTAGATATTTGTCTAAATACCTAATTAAATGAATTTGCTTTTTAAAGCACTTAATGATGAAACAAGACGGCAAATCGTCGAGCTCTTAAAAGAAAAAGATATGAATGCTGGTGAAATTGCAGATCGATTTCAAATTTCTAAACCTAGTATTTCACATCACCTAGATATTCTTAAAAGAGCTGATTTAATTACAAGTGAGAAAAAAGGTCAGTTTGTAGAATACTCATTAAACACCAGCATCTTAGAAGATTTATTGAACTGGATACTCACTTTAAAAAAATAATTATGAACTTGAAAAAAGAATGGCCACTGATTTGTATCGTGCTTTTACCCTTTGTATATCTAGCTTACGTATGGCAAGATTTACCAGAAATAGTACCCATGCACTGGAATATCAAAGGAGAAATCGATAGATATGGTGATAAAACAGAGCTTATTTTTATACCTTTCCTTCTACCACTTCTTGTATATATTATCTTTCTAGTAGTTCCTAAAATAGATCCAAAAAACAAGTTGAATAAAATGGGCAATAAACTGCAAGCTTTAAAATTTATTTTAACCACATTCATGTCGGTGCTTGCTTTATTCATAATCTATTCAGTAAAAAATCAATCTATTTCTAATCCTAATTATATTATTTTACTGTTGGGGTTATTGTATTTGATTCTGGGAAATTATTTTAAAACAATTAAAGCCAATTACTTTATAGGTATAAGAACTCCATGGACCTTAGAAAATGAAACGGTCTGGAAAAAGACACACGAGTTAGGCGGTAAAATGTGGTTTATAGGTGGACTTTTAATTGTGATTTCTAGCTTACTGCTCGATAAACAAACCAATTTTATCATTTTTATAGTCATCACCGCTATAATCACTATTGTTCCTATAATTTATTCTTATACAACCTTCACAACGATTAAAAAACAAAACTCATGAAAACGACAATCTTATCCCTACTACTTACAATGCTTACGTCGTTTCAGTTGTATGCACAAAATAATAGACCTCAAGAACCTAAGGAGCCTTTTAATTATACCGTTGAAGACGTCGTTTTTACAAATAAGCAAGACAGCATCACACTGGCAGGTACTATCACCTATCCTAAAACAGGATCTGATTTTCCCGCAGTGATATTAATAAGTGGCAGTGGACCGCAAGACAGAGATTCAGAACTCTTAAATCATAAACCGTTTTTAGTAATTGCAAATTATCTAACAGAAAGAGGTATTGCCGTTTTAAGAGTTGATGATAGAGGTACTGGAAAATCGACAGGCAACTACAATAACACTGGACTCGATGGTTTTGTTAACGATACAGCAAGTGCTTTTGAATTTTTAAAAACTCATGAAAAGATCAATCCATCAAAAATAGGATTGATAGGTCATAGTTTAGGTGGAGTAATTGCACCTATTATAGCTAGTGAAAATCCAGAAGTTTCTTTTATCATTCTTCTTGCAGGTTCTGGTTTACGAGGTGATTCATTGATGTT
>CAZBCH010000009.1:0-3244 GCA_964490235.1 uncultured Flavobacteriaceae bacterium
TTAAAAAAGTAAGCGATAAATTTACAATAGCTGCAGCTTTTGGTAACGTGCATGGAGTTTACAAGCCAGGTAATGTAAAACTCACTCCTAAAATTCTAAAGAACTCTCAAGAATATATTTCTAAGAAGTATAACGTAGAGCACAATCACATCGATTTTGTATTTCACGGTGGTTCTGGATCTTCTCTAGAAGAAATTAGAGAGGCTATAGGGTATGGAGTAATCAAAATGAATATAGACACTGACCTGCAATGGGCATTTGCAAATGGGATTAAAACCTATATGGATAGTAATAATGATTACTTACTTTCTCAAATAGGAAACCCTACCGGAGCAGACTCTCCTAATAAAAAATACTATGACCCTCGTAAATGGTTACGTGTAGGAGAAGAATCTTTTAAAGCTAGATTAAAGCAAGCTTTTGAAGATTTAAACAACATCAACACTTTATAAATTAACACTAGCATTTAAATAATTATTGATTTAAATGCTTTTTTATGGAAAACGATATGGCTTGGTTTAAAAGAGATAAGAAAGGAATTACCACACCTACTGAAGCAAAGAAAGACACGCCAAAAGGTTTATGGTATAAATCACCTACTGGAAAAATAGTCGACACAGACCAATTAAAAAATAATTTTTATGTAAGTCCAGAAGATGGGTATCACGTAAGAATAGGAAGCAATGAGTACTTTGAAATACTATTTGATAATAATGAATTCAAAGAACTTAATCCTAATATGGTTTCTAAGGATCCTTTAAAGTTTGAGGATACTAAAAAATATACCGAACGTGTTGAAGCTGCCCAAAAGAAAACAGGACTTAAGGATGCCGTGCGCACAGCAGTAGGAAAGTCTGAAGGTAATGATCTTGTTGTTGCCTGCATGGATTTTGCTTTTATAGGTGGTTCTATGGGTAGTGTGGTAGGAGAAAAAATTGCTCGCGCTGCAGACTATTCTTTAAAACACAACATCCCTTTCATGATTATTTCAAAATCGGGAGGTGCTCGTATGATGGAAGCAGCATTATCATTAATGCAGCTTGCAAAGACGAGTTCTAAATTAGCACAATTAAGCGACGCTGGCATTCCATACATCTCATTATGTACAGACCCTACAACTGGTGGTACAACTGCTTCTTTTGCCATGTTAGGAGACATTAATATAGGTGAACCAGGAGCGTTAATTGCATTTGCAGGACCACGTGTAGTAAGAGACACAACTGGAAAAGAACTTCCAGAAGGTTTTCAAACGGCAGAGTTTTTATTAGAAAAAGGCTTCTTAGACTTCATTTGTCCTAGACATGAGCTTAAGAAAAAAGTAAATTTATATCTCAACTTGATATTAAATAGAAAAGTAGAAGTATCAGCCTAAATTAAAGGAATGATTAATACTGAACCGCTTTTAAGTCTTTTGATTTAAAAGCGGTTTTTTATTGATCAATATCAGTTCTCATTTTAACCATAAATTAGTAATGGACAGCCCTTCATTTATATAAATTGAAACATGAAAATTTCATTACTTCTTTTATTCTCAATTATTTCACTCATGACTTCTTCACAAATTCTTGAAAAACATCGATGGGAAAATAGAGTTTTACTAATCATAAGTCAAGAAAGTAACACAGACGCTGTTTTTCCAGAAGCTTTTGTAGAACAGCATAAGAAGATCAAAGACTCATTGCAAGGCCTCATAGATCGCAAACTCGTTATCTATGAAATCTTCCCATCAGAATATCGATATGCAGAATTAGAGAAAGGAAAAGAGTCTAAATGGTTAGAAAGCTCTTCCCTTTATAAAATCTATAATAAAGAAAACATACCTTTTAAAGTCGTTCTCATCGGGCTTGATGGTGGCATTAAAGAAACAAAAGATACAGTAATAAGCTCAAAGGAATTATTTGCAATTATTGATGGAATGCCTATGAGAAGAAGAGAATTAAATCGCAAAGAATAATATCCTACTCAAGGATTAATCTTTCCTTAAGAGCTATTTCTCGCGACTGTAATTAACTTTGTTCATGATGGAAAACTCTAAACTATTCGATGTTATTATTATAGGGGCTGGACCTATAGGAATCAACTGTGCACTACAAGCAAAGAAAAAAGGTCTTTCATATTTAGTGATTGAGAAAGGACCTTTGGTAAACTCGCTATATAATTACCCAGCAAACATGCAATTTTTCTCTACCAGTGAGAAATTAGAGTTAGATGGTATCCCATTTATATCTAAAGAAGCAAAACCTAGTAAGCAGGAAGCTCTAGAATATTACCGTCGCATTGCAACTTCAAATCAATTGAACATAAAACTATTTGAGAAGGTAGAAGAATTAGAGAAGTTAAAAAACTTTAAGATCAAAACTAACAAGCATCAATATCATTCTAAGAATATCATTATTGCAACTGGTTTTTACGACATCCCAAATAAAATAGACGTAAAAGGCGAAAGCTTGCAAAAGGTTACGCACTATTATGACGATCCGCATCTTTATGCATTTCAAAATGTAGCTGTGATAGGAGCAAGCAACAGCGCAGTAGATGCAGCTCTAGAAATTTATCGTAAAGGTGGTAACGTGACAATGATCATAAGAGGATCATCTATAGGAGAACGAGTAAAATACTGGGTAAAACCAGACATAGAAAACCGTATTAAAGAAGGTTCAATAAAAGCTTACTATAACAGCGAGATCAAAGAAATTCTAAAAGACCATATAATAGTAAAAACAGATCATAAAGTTCTAAAGATACCTAATGATTTTGTGGTCGCCCTTACAGGATATCGACCTAACTTTGATTTCTTGAAAGCAGTAGACATACAGCTAGAAGGAGAAAAGAGAATTCCTAATTACGATACGAATACTATGGAAACAAATGTTAATGGAATCTATCTAGCAGGTGTAATATGCGGCGGAGAGGAAACTCATAAATGGTTCATTGAAAATAGTCGTATTCATGCACATCAAGCCATAGATTCTATAGTTCAAAAATCTAAAAAAACAACATTTTAAGTTTTAAGGATAGCGCTCTCTATTAATACGCACACTTTCATTTAAGACCACTCTCAATTTCTCTTTACTTATATCGCTCAGTTTATTAATGTAAATACACGATTTACCTAATTTAACCTTACCCAGATCAGCTTTCAACTGGTCCAGCTCTTCGTTATAAGCCGTTGCATAAATACTGATGTTTTTTGATCTAGGCGCAAATCCTATAATAAAAAAATCACCTTCTCGACCTGTATCGT
>CAZBCH010000010.1:0-3105 GCA_964490235.1 uncultured Flavobacteriaceae bacterium
GAGATACGAGATCTCGGGCTTAACTTATTTTCTAATAGCTCTAATAACTTTAAGGTGTAGCCTACAAAAACAGTCCTACCCTCGCCTGTTTGAGAACCTTTGCAAAAATAATTGGTAAAGGTTTGAAACTTTAATAAAAGATTCATGATAGAATCAGTAGCTATTTCTTTATTTGAAGCAAAGATTTTGAGTGGCGGTTTATTTGAGATAATATGAGACAGATGCGCATAGCGTATATCTGACTGTGCTAAGTCATTAATTTTAGAAAGCTGTCGCGAAAATAAATCTCTTAAAGTTAAACCCTGATGTGACAAGGGATTTGTACTATGCAGCATAAAATAACTTAAAGCGTGATAATCCTTTTTGTGGAGTTCATCCCATAGCTTTTCTTTAACCGACGATGGTATTTTATAGGAATTGGATTTCTCTAGCAAAACTATTGCTACCAAATCATCAAGATATGCATCTCTTTTTAAACTTTGCCTATAGAAAGAGGTCATTCGTTTTATAGCGGTAGTCACTCTACCGCGGTGTAAAGCGATGATCGCACTATAAAATAGTCTGGAATCTCGGCGCGCTACCCTTTGTAAACTCGTATCGGCACGGTCGATGTTACCAGCTAAGAGATATTCTTTAGTAAGTGCTAGTAAATCTGCATCGGTTCGTTTTGTTTTTAAGACATACCATACCGAACTCAAAATAGTAGTAGAGTACAGCAAGCTATCCAGACTAATTAGTATATCGAGGATACTCAAGCTAGGTATTTCCTGAAAAATCCATAAACGTAACTTACTAATGCCTATAAATTCAATCAGACTTTTAAAGTATAGAGACATCTCTAGCGCTGTACCAAATAGTAATACCGTATAAGACAAGGTAAACAGTAACAATAGCGATACAGAAATGATAAAAAACGATGGGATGACCCTGAGCGCACTAGTCTTGAGGCGTGCCCACAAATTACGACCATTGATAAAATACAAAAGTATGACTATAGTGGTATAGCTTATGGACAGATACGATAATGTGTATAACAAGGAGCTACTATATCCCCATAAGTAGTGCCCTATATGAAAACCTAGTAAGAGTAAACAAAACCCAAAGGCATTAAGTTCAAAAATGGGATAGAGCCTTTGTAATGCGACAAGCTGATTTCTAGTAGGTTTGCGGCCTTTGCCAGTTCGAAAAACAAACATCCCTACCGCATAAACCATGTTTAAGGGCCAGACAAAGGAGAAGGCCAAATTGTAAAGCACTATAGAAAACCAAAATCGCAAAGGGCTCTTCCCCTTAAAAATAGAGAGTTGTACTCCGTACATCTGCCTCACCTCTGGTTTCTTCACATCGGCATTAAAATACAGGAAAATGCGATACATCCCGGCTAAAAATGAAACTACAGATATGATTACATAAACTACGATACCTCCTAATTACTTGATTATGAGTAAATATATCGAGTTTCCAACAAATTAGATACAGCTTGTTGGTTTTTGTTGGGTGTGGTGTATGGCTGAATGTTTTATCGTTGGACTCTACATACGGTTGTGAATCTCGCCTTACTCTGATTGGCGAAAGTCAAAAAAATTTACCCAAGATTGGGTAATGACACTCGCGTTATCGATCTCTAGTTTTATCCTATTGTAAAACTAAAAACCAATAGTGATGAAACAGTTACTTATTGTAGGATTACTGATGTGTTCATTTTCAGTTTATGGGCAAATGAGCAAGCAATTCTTTAAAAGTGGAGAACAGATGAAGTTTAAAACGTATACAAGCGCTTTTAATTCTATACATGCCGATTATCGCAAGCTATTGGAACATGAACGATCAACAGATGCTACAGAGTCTAATATTATATTTTCTATTACGACCAAACAGAGAAAGAAAGCACAGAAGCTTATCGAGATACATCAGGAGGTATTAAAGCTTAAAGCTAAAATCTTAAAAAGATATGAAATTAATTATCAATTTTTAGTCACAGACAATCAATTACAAGAGCGTTTATCAAGTATAGAAACTACCATTAGAGAGCTCTACCCATTAGACGAAAATAAAAAAATAGTAGATGCATTAAGAGATCGGTTTAAAAGTCTTGCAACGTTTGACAGTTCGAAAAATCTAATAAGCGGTGGTGCCTATAATAAAAAGGTGGCAAAGGATTTTGCATACCTTATTATAGGTGATAACTCACCACAACAAGGTGTGAGTACCGTTGTAAATGATAAAAGAACATCTATCAAGATAAACGGCGTAATACTTAAAGGGGGAAAGCATATTATTACTACAGAGGCTGATTTTACAGCTACCAATGGAGTGTATTTTTTTGATGAAGAAAGAGGTGGCACTCAGGCTAAAATTTCTATTAATTATTTTAGAAATATCTGGAATCCATCTAATCACCCAGGCAAAAAATTAGTGAAGAAAGTAATACAAGACAGCATTCTACATTTGATTGAGACATCCTACTCAGATTTTGAGCATATTTACTCACTGCTAGTAGATCAGGAGGTCGATAATAGCCTAATCGATGAAGTGAGTAACACACAAACAACTATCCAAAAGAAAATTATAAGGCTTACATATAGATTTATCAATAAACAAGAACATCTAGGATTAAATAATTTGCGATTGCTTCCTTTCTCAGAAAAACCATATTTAATTCAAGTTGACGGGCGCAAAACATATGATCTTTCAAAACTTCGAGCTGCATTCATGAAGAAAGCAAATTATATCAAAAATACCCTTGAAAAGGATATAATTGCCATGGAACTACGTAATAGTGATAAGCAGTGGTCTTTAGAACGGATTGCTTATTTTGGTTTCAGCCCTTATTACCAGCGGGAGAGTTTTAAGCGATTCACACCAAATGACGAACAGTTCTTCGAAAATCAATTTACAGATGAAAAAGGCGATCTATTGGGGGCCACATTCTCTATGAATATGTCTTGGCACAAGACAGATTCATATAATAAAAGCGGATGGAAGTATCTGCCTTTTAAGCGTATTTTTATGAGAGGTCTTGCCAGCGTTGCACGTACATCAAACTTTTCCAAGTTCAAAACTGTGACTATTAATCAAGAGAGTGCTATCACAGGTAGTAGTACT
>CAZBCH010000011.1:0-18107 GCA_964490235.1 uncultured Flavobacteriaceae bacterium
TCAAAAAATTACAGATATTCATTTGAAGTCCAATATCTTGTATGAACTCAAACCACCTGGTAACACGACTTATATCTATTTAATAAGTGCTTTTGGCATACTTATCATTCTGATTTCTATCTTCAATTACGCAAATTTCACAGTGGCATTAAAATCAAAACAATCTAGAGTGATAGGTGTCAGAAAAGTTCTAGGAGCTAGTAATTCTTCAATCGCGCTTCAATATTTTATTGAGACAATATTACTTGCCTTAATATCATTACCATTTTTATTGCTCACGATCTTTATGGTAGTTCCCTATTTCAACAATTTTATGGGTGTAGCAATTACTGCAAATCCTTTTATAGATCTAGAGGCTTTAGGAATTATTTTATCAATGTCATTAATTATAGGTGTGATTGCGAGCATCGCTCCTTCAATCATGCTCACCTCACAAAATACATTAGGACTTTTAAAAGAAAAATTAAACGATCGTAAATTTGAGCATTTCTCGTTGCGCAAGTATGTCATCATAAGTCAGTTTATCATTCTTATAGGAGTTAGTTCTATCTCATTTTTTATGTACCAGCAGATTTCTTATATCAATAATAAAGAACTAGGATTTCAAAAAGAAGGAGTTTTATATACCTTCACTTCTCCAGATGATTTAGATGTTTTTCAAGAAAAGCTAAAAGCTATTCCTGGAGTGCGTCATGTAGGAAATGGCTCTTCTTTTGGATTAGAGCCTTTTAATCAAATGCGTTATCGATTAGAAGGTATAGAGACTATTTTTGAAGACAGTAATCAGTTTTATCTAGATTATGAAGCGATTCAAGCTTATGATCTTAAAACCAATCTATCTCCAGACATTTTTGAAAATAGTTTTGATAGAACGCGTCGCAATCTCATCAATAGATCTGCCGCAAATCGATTTGCGAAGATAAAAGGTATTACTGTTGAAGAATTAATAGGCACTCAAATTATCACCGAGCCTGAATACCAAAATGAGGATGGAAGTTTTGGTTTTCCAGTAACTATTGATGGGATTTTTGAAGACATCAATGTTTTTTCTCTTAAAGAATCTATAACTTCCTATTTCATCACAGTATCTGATCAAGTACGTATGGGCGGCATGAGCATCGTTTCTTTTGATAAAAACGCTACGGCAAATACTGTTTCTCAAATACAGGAGCTCTACTCAAAGTCTAATCGCAGTTTCCCATTAACAATTGAATTTTTAGATAATAAATATGATCAGCTTCATAAAAATGATGAACAAACTGCACAACTTGTTTTTATTCTAAATGCCATCGCGATTTTACTGGCATCACTTGGTATCATAGGAGTTACTTTATTGCTTATTGTAGGTAAGACTAAGGAAATAGGAATTCGTAAAGTATTAGGTGCGTCCATCGGTCAAATACTCCAGCTATCGATTAAAGAATATGTTTATTTTGTCCTTGTCGCATTGGTTATAAGCACGCCTATTGCCTGGTGGATTGCAAATATATGGCTGGATAATTTTGCTTATCGCACGCCTGTACAACCTGTAGCTTTTCTAGTGATTGGCGCTTTGGTTTTCTGCCTGTCTGCAATAATAGTAAGTATAGTTTCCTATAGATCAGCTGTTGCAAATCCAGTAAGTAGTTTAAAAACAGAATGAATTAAGAAAGATAATAAGGATCTCGCTTTCGCGAAAGCGGGATTTAATGAAAGAGGTAAAAAACAAAAGAACAACTAAATAAACCAATCATGCTTCTACAACTTCATAATATATACAAATGGGTCAATCAAGGTGGGAAACGCGTTTTCTTGCTTAATGATCTTAATCTTCAAGTCGAAGAAGGCGAATTTATCTCCATTATGGGACCTTCTGGATCTGGAAAATCTACGCTTTTAAACGTCATAGGAATGCTGGACGGTTTTCAGGAAGGCGAATATCAATTCTTAGATGAATCGGTTCACAATCTAAAAGAAAAACAAAAGTCAAAACTCTATAAAGAATATATAGGTTTTGTTTTTCAAGCCTATCATTTAATTGATGAGCTTACTGTTTATGAAAACATTGAAACTCCACTACTCTATAAAAACGTCAAATCTTCAGAACGTAAAGCGCTGGTAGCAGACATGCTGGATCGATTTAACATCGTAGGTAAAAAAGACTTGTTTCCATCTCAACTTTCTGGCGGACAACAACAATTAGTGGGCGTGGCGAGAGCCTTAATCGCAAAACCTAAATTACTCCTAGCCGATGAACCGACCGGTAATTTAAACTCGGCACAAAGTGAAGAAATCATGCAATTGTTTCAAGAACTGAACAAAGAAGGTGTAACAATTATACAAGCCACACACTCCGAAAAAAATGCTTCTTATGGAACTAGAACTATTCATTTAATGGATGGAATGCGGAAGAGGACGGTGGAATAGATTATTACTATACTAATAACTAAAGTATATAATTAAAAACGGCTTATTCTAAAGAAAAAGCCGTTCATAGAGAATTTTACAAAATTTTTAGTTATTACCGCATCCTACAGTAGTAACGGAACTATTTAACACGTAAACATTTGAATTAGTTTGATTGTCTGTTTCTCGTACAGATAGCACTTTAAATTCCGTAACTTCATTGATATCTAATCCTTGACCGCCTAGTTGATTTGGATTCTCCAAATCACTATCTAGTATAAAAGTGAAAGGAGAACTTAGTTGATCAACTTCAATATATAATACTTTGGTACCCCATGATACCCATTGATTACTATTGTTGTAACCACGAATACCAACGATTACCTCAAGTTTAGGGTTATTTCCATTAGAATTTAAAATACCTCTATTGACTTTTAAACCAAAAGTATCATAATCACTAGTACCGTCCGGACATGGTGTTAATTGGATTCCATATCGTTGTGTATTAACTACAGGAGTAACATTAACACTGCTACCTGGAGTTGAGTCGTCATCACCTATAAATCCGCCTCTTTTAGTTTGATCCTCTACATTTTCAATAGTATCCTCAGGAGAACAAGAAAAAGTTAATATTGCTACTGCAACAATTAATAATGGTTTTAATAAATTTTTCATATTATAAAATTTTAGTATTACCTACTCATTCGCTTTTCGGTTACCGCGGTAGTTATTAATAACTACAGTGTAAATGTAGGAGCTTAA
Organism: uncultured Flavobacteriaceae bacterium; assembly: GCA_964490235.1. GTDB lineage: Bacteria > Bacteroidota > Bacteroidia > Flavobacteriales > Flavobacteriaceae > Nonlabens. The sequence continues at coordinate 3,148 of CAZBCH010000011.1, forward strand.
AAGCTTGTGAAATAAGTACATATATAATTCTCTAGGCTATATTCATATTTGATGCAATTGTTTTCATATTTAATTTTAGTCAATTACATAAAAAAACCTCGCAAATGCGAGGCTTTCAAAGTATGAGTTGAATTAAGGATTAACTACCTCCTAAATATGGTCCACCACCACCTGAGTTTCCTAAATCTTGTAAATATAAATTTACGTCAAAATTGATGTATGGATATGGATTGCCGTTATCTAAGTTAGGTCTAGAGAGTATTATAAAATCATTATCAGCTTGATTTTGCGGTCCTACATTCATATGTTCAGAATGTCTTTGACAAAATACTAGACCATAATTATACTCTAAAGTTATAAAATATATTAAAGAACCCATATTGTCAATTTGGTTGACTAATGGATGACCTACAGTGTAAGTGTTTCCTACATATACAGTATTTGGAAGATATATTTCTGTTCTATTTATGATTAGATTATCTAATAAATTCTGAACATGTATCGGAATAACAGTACTTTTATTTCCGTAAGGATCTTTTGGATCTGCTGGTGGCCAGAGATTATTATCAGGATTACCACAACGATCGTAGCTCATATCAGCTGTTGCATAAGTAGCTATGTGAACATAATGATCATAAAACAAGCTTTGACTTAACAAATAAGTCATAGAAACAGTTTTAGTTACAGGATCTACCGAGTTTAAAACAAAATTCCGGTCAGCTAAATCTAATCGCATCACCTCACCTACAATAAAGGAATTCCATGCTAATAAATCTTTATGATCTTGTAGTGGTATGACTGTTGTATTGCCACGGCTCCTTTTTAAATTCAAACTCTCAGTATCGGCTGCATTGCTCGTTTCAATTATTTCTTCTGTTTCACAAGAAGAAAGGAATAAAAGAAACGCGAATAGATAGAATAATTTTTTCATAATATTTATTTTTCATAAAAATATATTTTTTAATAGTCACTGATTTTTTGATTTCTCAAATACATATTGACTTTTCAAATTTGCAAGAGTCTAATTCATTTTTGACATGACTAGTTTTAGAATTGCATCCTTATTTCTTCCAGAAACTGGTATTTCAATTTTATCTTGAAGAATTATGGTACCAGATTTTAAAAACTTGGTTACATATTTTGTATTAATAATATAAGATTGCTGGCAGCGTACAAAATTTGATTCTGGAAGTAACTCAACGGCATATTTGAGAGGTTTTGAAATCAAGACTGAAGATTGACCATTAAGATAGAAGGTAGTGTAATTACCTTCAGATTTACAATACATCAATTTATCAAGCTTTACTAAATGTATCGTATCAGAGGTTTTTAATACAATATGTTCCTTTTGCTCGGTTTTATAAAAGTTAGAAGCAACGCCAGCCATCATCGTAGCATCTGATTTGTTTTTTGATTTGATGTTATCTATAGCTTTATTTAGAGCTTGTTCTAGTTCATCTTCATCAATTGGTTTCAATAAATAATCTAAAGCTCCAAGCTTTATTGCTTTTATCGCCTTATCATCAAAACCAGTTACAAATATGAGTTCAAAATTGATATCATCTAATTGGTCTAATAATTCAAAACTAAAACCGTCTTCTAGTTCTATATCTAAAAGAACAATATCTGGTTGAGTTGACTTTATTAATGATAATCCTTCTTTAATAGATGTTGCCTCACCTACTACCTTGATTTCTTCATTAAATTCTGCTTGAATTTGTTCTTTTAAAAAATCACGTATATATTTTTCGTCGTCTATTGTTACAAGTTTAAATGCCATAATTAGTTGGTTGGTATTTGAAATTCAACAACAGTTCCTATTTTATTATCTTGATCAAGAAAACTAATAGAAAGCTCGCTGCCTGTAGCTTTTTTAATGAAATTAGAAATCAATTTTACTGAAGCTGATTTTTTAGATGACTCTTTATTTAGGTTGTAGCCAGTTCCATTATCCATAATCTTACAATTCAATACCTTGTTAGATTTAGAAGAGTTATTAGTTAATTGAATTTCTATCCATCCACGCGACTCAATTCCTTTAAATCCATGTTCGATTGCATTTTCTACAAATGGCTGGATCAACATGGGAGGTATTTTGATCGTACTCTCCTCAATACCTTCATCGATCGATAATTGATAATCAAAAAGGTCTGGAAACCTCAGTTTTTGTAAATCTAAGTAATTTTTAAGCACCGCTACTTCATCTTCTAAAGACACGTAATTCTGCATAGAATTTTCTAAGACAGTCCGTAATAACCTTGAGAATTTAGTAATGAATCGAGCAGCAGAATTTGCATCTGTTCTCACTAAATTTTGAATACTACTCAACACATTAAAAATAAAATGCGGATTCATTTGCGCTCTTAATAAGCGCTGTTGATTTTTTAAGTTAGCGATTTCATGATCTCTTTTCTGTTTGAATGTGAAAAATAAAATCCCTAGTAAACCGATACTTAAAAAAGAGCCAATCAATAAAGCGTTGTTTCTAAAGTTAAGTTTATCAATCTCGATTTGTTGTTTTTCTTTAAGTAATTGTTCTGATTTCTGTTTTTCCTCTGTTAAGGACTCTAGTTCTTTATTAAATCTACGTTTATAAAACGCATCTTGTTCTTTAGCAGTTTTATCTATTATAGAATCAATTCTTTTACTATCTGAATTCAAATATCTGGCTAGTCTCAATTCATATTTAAAGACACTTCTACGTATATCATTATTTACTTTATTAAATTCGATCGCATGAAAAGAATCAAGGTATATTTGAGCTTTTTCATATTTTCCTAATTCAATGTAGGCTTCTGCAATATTTGCATAGTCAATAGCGATAGAATTATCTCTTCCATCAATATCAGAACTTTTGTTTAAGCTTAAAGAGTATTCATAATTTTCTATCGCAGTTTTAAAATCATTTTGATAAAAAGCAAGGATACCTTTTTCGATAATGATATTTGTTTTTTGCTTTAAACTTAAATTATCTTTTTCCAAAAGTTCATCTATAAGCTTTTCAAGATTAATCTCTTGACCTAAATTCCTCAGCAGATTAACTCGTGCTATTAAGGATTGATTCTCCATGTTAATATCGTTAACCAGAATACTCAGGTCGTACAACTTTTGATTAGTAATCAGAGCTTTCTCAAAGTCATTCATAATAGAATAAATACTTTGCTCAGTACTTAAAACATTTAATTTTTTTTGTGTCTCAGGAAATAAATTTTTTTCATGATATTCCGTCAAAGCAGCTAAAGCATCACCATATTCGTTTTGGGGAATGTAAATATCCAATAATTTCAAATAATACCTAAATTGAGTATCTGCATCTTGAGAGGTACAATTTGATATCGCCTTTTTGTATGACTCTTTTGCTTTTTCTAAATCATTATTTTCATAATGTTTTATTCCTTCCTGATAATACTTTTCAGAAATAGAAATACTATCCGTTTGTGAGCTAGCTGGATTCTCAATTTTTGAATAAGAAGAAGCCTTATCACAACTGGATAAACATAAAATGCTTAAGAAAAATAACAGGTATTTCAATTTATAAGAATGGTTTGATTGGTAAATCTACAACGCATCATGATTTGTACCAAAGTTTGTTGGTTATGATAGTACGTAGCGTTCAATAAATTTAACAATTCCGCTTTCGCGAAAGCGATAAAAAAACAAACACTGTTAAAAGAATAGTTTTATCGATTTAATTAGGAATTATTCCATAATTTTGGAACATTTCCTAATTAGACGCCTTTTGAATTTTAAAGAACAATATTATAGCATTGTAGATATAGAAACTACAGGCAACCGAATGAGCAATAATCGCATGACCGAGATATGCATCGTGCGCATGCTAGGGAATAAAATTGAAGAAAAATTTACGACACTTATTGATCCAGAATGTCTAATTCCAGATTTTATTACCGGCCTAACTGGCATTGATAATGAAATGGTGGCCAGTGCACCCTTATTTTCTGAAGTAGCTGATGAAATCGAACGCATGACTCGTGATTGTATTTTTGTGGCGCATAATGTCAACTTTGATTACAACATTATACGTAATGAATTCAAGCGTGTAGGGTTTGATTTTAAACGCAAAAAGCTTTGTACCGTAAGACTTTCTAGAGAATTAATACCAGGAATGAATTCTTACAGCTTAGGAAAGCTTTGTAATTCGTTAGGAATCAATTTAGAAAACCGCCATCGTGCCGAAGGTGATACAGATGCAACGGTAACTCTTTTCCAAAAGCTTCTTGAAATAGATGAAAATGGTGTTGAGTTTGCTAAATTTTTAAAAGGAAGCAGTAAAGAAGGTACATTTCCACCGCATTTAGACCGCAATCTATTTCATAATTTACCGGATGCACCTGGAGTGTATTTATTTAAAAATCAAGCTCGCAAGGTCATATATGTAGGAAAAGCGATCAGTTTAAAGAAACGTGTGCTTTCTCACTTTTATTCTAAAACGAGTAAGTCATATCTCATGTGTCAAGAAATTCATCACATTGAACACATTCCTACTGGTAATGAGCTCGTAGCATTGCTTCAAGAAGCAGATTTGATACGACATTACTATCCTAAATTTAATAGCGCACAGAAAAAACCACGGAAAGCTTATCAAATATTACATTATAAAAATCAGCTAGGAGTGATTCAATTTGCGGTTGGATTGGTTAAATCCTATGACTATTCGGTAGTGACACATTATAATCGCGCACATGCCGTAGAACAATTAGAACAGCTATGTGCTGATTTTAATCTGTGCCCACGTTATTGCAGCTTTAAAACTCAAGCAGACTGTTCTTCTCATTATAAACTTAAGAGTTGTAAAGGTGTATGTAAAAAAAAAGAACTGGTCTCTCTTTATAATATAAGAGCAAAACAAGCTATTGAATCATTACATAATCAAAATCCTAACTACATCATTAAACAGCCAGGACGCACTAATGAAGAGGCTTGTTTTGTAATGGTTAAGGATGGAGAATATCAAGGTTATGGATATGTAGATCAATATGCATCTATCGCCTCATTATCAGACTGTGAAGATTTTATAGATCGTAAGGTAGCTAATTATCATACGAATCAAATAATAAGATCTTACTTAAAAAAATATGGAGAACAAAATGTCATTTTTGAAAAAATGCCTCAAGAAGCTTCATTTATAAATTAGTTTTAAACTTAAATCTATTTTATAAAAAGTACACTACCGAAGACATCTGCATTGATATAACCGTCATCATTATTGTTTCCATGAGACTTTTTAGAGCCTATAAAATTTTCCCGGTTTTTATTCCCGTCATTATCCCCATAAGCTATGGAGAAGCCTATTAGTTTTTGAGCTGTGAGCGTTAAAGGTTTATTATTTAAACGATCTTGATCATCAAAGTCATCATCATACAATTGGATTGCTATTTCCCAAAGATGCTTAGAACCTGTAGAAGTTCTCGATACTTTTATATGATCATCTAAAAAAATCGGTTGTTGTTGAGTGCTTTGATCTATAGCATGACCTTCGGTAGAAATATGGTAAGCAAATGCTTGATGATTAAATTTGTGATCTCCTCCAGATTTGTCTTCGTCTATAAATATTTCTACGTAATCTCCTTTCCAGTAATTTTCTATTCCATCATTAAGCGTAGGATGCAGTGTATCGTCCATGATCTCTACTAATATATATAGAAACTGTCGATCCCATGCTAGTTTGAACTTGCCATGGTAATCAAGGGTATCTACTTCTTTTCCTATCCACATATAATTCATGCCATACCAATTTGTATCTGACCAGATTTGATCATTACCACATCCATCTATTTGTACAGGTTGTGAAGAATGTTTGGCAGTAAAATCACCATTTGGTTTGTCTTCTATTGAAGATAAGTTTGTCTTAACCAAGCATATATTATTTGCTTGTTCATATTTATAAGATTCATAATTATGATTCTTACAGCTTACTATGTTGAAGAGAGATAAAAACACGATGAATTGTACCAAGTGAGTAAAGCATTTATTATGATGTATCTGATGTTCTAAATTCATGATAGAAATGTAAAGCTATAAATTCATATGAGCTTATAGAATTTATAAAAACACATAAAATTTAACTTTGTATTTATGATTTATAGCGTTTAAATATTAATTAATTAAGAATTATTTAAAACATCTTATGCGTGCATAGCTTTATATTTACCAAAAAAAAGCTCATGGATTTAATTATTTCTCAAAACGGTTACAGCGACTATAAACGTAAAACTTTAGAAATGCATGACGATCATAATGAGGAAACTCAGAATCAAAATTCTAATGTTCCATTCCAAAGTTATTTATAGGGCAAAAAAAATCCGATCTAGCGATCGGATTTTTTTTATCTCTCTTTTCTTTCTTTCTTCATAAATTCCTGATACTCGTCAGCAAGTTTATTTTTCTCTTTTTCAGTAAGTGCTTTACCGGCTAATTGAAAGACTTCTTGTTCTTCTTCATCTAGATGGTGCTCCACTTGATGCGCAAGTTCTTTCATATACACTAGCCATGCGCTGCTACTCATGTCTGTTTCTTCAAGCTTTTCAACTAGTTCATCCATTTCATGATGTTCTGCGATGCTATGTCTAGCTTTTTCTTGCGTAAGATCTTCTTCAATTAACGGAACATAGAAAAAACGTTCTTCAGCATCAGCATGGATGGCTAGCTCTCTTTTTAATTTATTAAACATATTTCTCCTTAGGTCATTGTCTCCAGAGGTATTGACTAATTTATCGATCAATGTTCTTTGAATCTCGTGATCTTCTCGTAGTGCTTCAAAAATGTTCATATGGTTAGATTTAAATTAATTTTTATAGCTGTAAACTTCCAGACTCTCCTATTTCTGTCTCGTCTCCTGTAATTTTAGTATAGGCTAACTTTGCTAGAGTAACAATCGCATTAGTTTTGGTATCCCAATAATGTCCTTCACTAGGTGAAAAGATCAACACAGTGAGCGTAGGATCTTCTTTGCTTTCAAACCAGTTGTTATCTAAATTATCGTAATATTTATTTATCAATTCCTTATTTTTAGAAATAACTGTGGTACCATAAACACTTAAAAATTCCTTTGAAGAGTTGTCAGAAAATATCAATTGAGTTCTATTATCTTTCTCAATATTTGCATTGTGCTCGCTTGTAGACTTGCTAAAAAATATCACGTCACCACTATCTAATATTTCTTTAGAACCCATAGGTATGGCGTGTATTGGAGCCTCTCCTAAATTTGTTAACATCATGGCAGTTTTGATGTCTTTTGCCATGTTAAGATATTTTTCTCTAGCTTCTTGTTGTGTTAGGTTTTTTGTACTCATTTTTTATTGTCAAATTACCACAATTAAGTAGGAATTTTACGAATTAAATATGAATTAACTTGGAATTCACAAAATATATTACTGATTCTATAAGTTATATGTTAATTGCGCTTTCGCGAAAGCGAGACTAAAACAACATCTTCTATTTTATTATAACAAGTGTTATCATCAGCCATCTACTATATTATTATCATCTGCATCCAGAATCTCTTTAATATCTTTATCTGAAACCTCATCACCTTTATCAGTGATGATCAATTCTTCCTTGTACTTTAAGGCTTTAGAATTAGGTGTAATACCGTTCCCATACCTGGTCGAATAGACTAAAATAAATTCGGCACCATAGAACAAAATCAAGCAGGAATAAGAAACCCAAAGAAGTAGCAAAACAATTAATCCAGCTGCTCCATAAGCACTAGCTGGTGAAGATTGGGTAAAATAAATCTCGAGTAAAAATTTACCAGTTTCAAATAAAATTCCAGTGAGCAATGCGCCTGGCCATACCATTTTCCACTCAAGACGAGCATCGGGCAAGTATCTAAACATTAACCCAAAAAGAACTGAAATTATACTTAAGGATAATAAGAAGTTGATCGCTAGCACAAATTCACCTAAATAATCAGCAACATTTGCCTGAATCCAATCTTGTAATAAAGCTATTACTGCAGACAGGATGAAACTGATCATGATTAAAAAGCCTAAGACTAGAATGAATCCAAAACTTTTTACTCTATCGGTAAGCATTTTCCACCATGGCGTCCTAGGATTTATCTTTAACTTCCAGATTTTATTAAGTGCTAATTGTAATTGATAAAAAACACCTGTTGCGGCAAAGATTAATGCCAGCATACCTATAATATTTGATATCCAGCTGTCATCGTCCAGTCGTGCTGCTTGTAACATCTCATTTAAATCTGATGCTGCATCATAACCTATCAAAGATGCTAAACCCTTAGTCAATCTTCCTGTAGAAATATCTTCTTTCCATACGGTACTAATAATATTGATCATTATAACCATAAGACCAGGAAGTGCTAATATTGCATAATAGGCAACACTAGCACCTAATTGCCATACATCGTCACTATTCCATTTTTTTGCACTATCCCATAAAAGAGATGGTAAATGCTTCCATTTAAATGATGATGTTGATGATATAGTCTTCATATAATACGAAGTAACTAAGAATTTAACAATAACACATACTGGTTAATTATAGTTTAACTGTTTTCAAGTTATTTTATCTAAAATTTATAAAATCAAAAAATCAATAGATGTTCCCATTCTTCTTTGGGATAGAATTGAAATAGAAGTTTTATCTAACTGTAAAATTCTAGGATAGCCACCAGTTGTTTGTGCATCTTTCATTAATATAATTAACTGTCCACTAGGTGTTAATTGAACAGTTCCTGGTAGCACCGGACTACTTTTTAATTGAGGTAAATCGTTTGAGATCTTCTCATTTAATTGAAATGCCATGCGGTTCCAATTTTTTGAAATAGTAAAACTTGAATTTAAAAGTAGTTCTTGCTGTTTTCTATTCAATAAGTGGAATTCTGGACCAGGAAAACATTTCAGAACGGAACTGTTAATTAATTTTTGTGGCTCAATTTTAGATTCCTTTAAATCTTCACTAGATTGATATGAAATCTCATCTCCCTTCATTAATTGTTGATTTGTAATTCCTTTGAAGAAAGACCTACTTCCTAGAACTTCTGGAACTTCAAAACCTTCTGCAATACCTAGATAAATGAAGTTACCATCGACAGCGGCTCCTATTTCTAATTGATCACCTGTTTGTATTTTGATTCTAATATCTTGCTGCACTTCAATGAAATTTAGTTTTACAGTAGTTTTAGCTCCAGTGATACAAATAAAAGTAGGTTCAGAAAAAATATAAGTTCCTCCTACTCCTATGATTTCTAGAACAGCTGAATTTTTTTCGTTATGCAGACAAGCATTTGCATTTCCTGCCGACACCTCATTCATTACACCACTGTGCGGAACTCCTAAATGACGGTAATTAACTCTTCCACGATCTTGAATTGAAGAATAAAACGCTGGTTTTATGATAGTCATTTTACCCATCTAATTGAAAGATTTTTAAGGTGAAACTTTCATTTGTTAATTGACTAGTAATGGATCTATGTTCTTCACTTGTAACGTTATAAAACTGCACGCGATCTCCAGCGTTAAGTAAACTAGGCTGCTTTCTAAGAACATCAAACATAGGCAGCGGACAATTACCCAATACATGCCATCCTGCTGGACTTTGAGATGGATAAATACCACAATACTCGTTAGATATAGCAACTGTTCCCGCCGCTACTTGTAATGCTGGTGTGGATTTACGAGGCATATGAAGACTTTTATCCAAGCCTTTTAGGTAGGGAAAACCTGGTAAAAAGCCTATAAAATCAACAGTAAACACTGTTTCTTGATGTCTAGAAATAATTTCTTCTTTAGAAAACATATTCAAGGAAGCGACTAATTCATCTTCTATGTTATAATATATGGGCAACCTCCAGGAAATGCCATTTGCTTCCGGAATTTTGATGTCTATTAGCAAGTTCTTTAATCGATCTATAATATTGCTATGATAGATTTTCTTTTCCCACAATAATAAAATGGAATAAGCGCCATGGTTCACAATAACTTCAGGAAATGTCTCTTTAATTTCCATCTCAAAAGCCGTGCGATCAGAAATAATATCTATCGTGTTCTCTTTCCAACTAACCAAAACAGAATTCTCATTGTATGTATGAAATGTAACCTCGCTTTTATCCAATACTAATATGATTTGATTTCAATTGCGCTACTAATTGAGTTAAGTTTTTTGTCAATTCTAAATTATCTCCATGAATACAAATCGTATCTACAGACAAGTTGTATTCCACACCTTTATTTGACATTACCCTATGCTCTTTTGCCATTTGCTGTATTTGTCGTGCGGCAGCTTGATAATCTGTAATTAACGCATCAGGTTCAGTTCTGGAGACTAAATGACCTTCATTATTGTAAGCTCGATCTGCAAAACCTTCTTTCCAGTGCAATACTTTATTCTCTAAACATTTTTTTTCTAAAATAGAATGAGGCGCCACATAAAGAATAGTTTCTGGATAAAATTCAAGCATATACTCCACTAACCAATCAGAAAAATCATCTCTATTTGCAGTCGCATGATATAAGGCACCGTGCATTTTAATATGATGCATCTTCACTCCTACCTTTTGAGCTGTTTCTAGAAAAAGATGTATTTGTTGTATTACGCTTTCGCGAAAGCGAGATCTAGAAACATCCTTAAACACACGACCAAAATTCTCCTTATCTTCAAAAGATGGATGTGCGCCAGCTTTCACATTATGTTTTAAAGCCAATTGTAAAGCTTCAGAAATTGAATTTTCATCACCATAATGACCGCCACAAGCAATATTACAAGAACTGATGTGAGCCATGAGCAACTCATCATTTTTCATTCCTTCTCCCAGATCACAATTTAAATCGATAGTTATCATACAATGCCAAAGACTTTAAAAAGGGTTTTAGCTCCTAAACCTACAGCAATTAAAATCACTATAAATGCAATAATGTTTTGCCAGAAGTTATTTGAAAAAGAGCCTAATAGCTTTTGATTCACCAGCCAAAGTAATAAAATAGCAATGATAGGTAGTAGTAATCCATTTGCGATTTGTGCAAATGTGATGATGTCTAGCGGTTTTAATCCTATACTAGAAAATACAACACCGATTATGAGAATAAACATCCACACAGCTCTAAACGACCAGCTTTTCATATTTCCTTTCCAGCCTAGACAACCTTTAACTACGTAGGCAGCTGCAAGAGGTGCTGTAATTGCACTCGTAATTCCTGCAGCTAGAATGCCTATAGAAAAAACGTATGTTGCACCAGATCCATAAATAGGCTCTAGCGCAGTCGCAAGCGCTGCGCCATTTGAAACTTCCTGACCTTGCAAAGCTGTTGCTGCAATTATTATGGACATGGAAACCAGCCCACCAAGGACAACACTTATGATGGTATCCTTACGCACAGCACTTAAATCTGATGTATTACTCCACTTTTCACTAACGAGCGAGGCGTGTAAAAATAAATTGTAAGGAACTACTGTTGTACCAATCAAACCCACGATGGTGAGAATGTTATTGCTGTTAATTTGTGGGGTAAATAGTCCTTTGAAAATTTCTGTAATGTCAGGACCTATGGCAACCGCTGTAGCAATAAAAGAAACACCCATAATGACCACTAGCGATATAAGTACTTTTTCTAATACTTTATAATTACCATAAAAAAGCAAACCAAAAGCAACGAAACCCAACAACAATGGAAAATACCATTGCTCGCCAAAAATGATTTGCAAACCTAAAACGCCACCGCTTAAATTTCCAGCTTCATAAGCGGTATTACCTACTGCAATAGCAGCTAGAACTAAAATGATGAGCGTAATTCTTAAGAGCTTGTTAGAGATCGCACCGCGTAAGATCTCTGGCAATCCTTTGCCAGTAATCAATCCCAAACGGGCTGCCATTTCTTGCAAAATGATAGTAGCAAAAATAGAAAGCAGCATCGCCCATAAAAGACTGTAACCATAATTTGCTCCTGCCAGTGTGGAAATGGTTACAGTTCCAGGACCTACAAATGCTGCGGCAATTAAAGTTGCTGGACCTATATTTTTAAATAGCTTACTCAGCACGTGAAGCATTTTGCAATGCATAAATAGCAAAACTTCCTAGCCAGTGTCCGCCAGCATAATCATCAGCCACTAGGTTGGGTAAGGTGTTTGTGATGTGAGCATCGGCAATTTCAGTAAGGTTTTTGTATTCTGGATATTGTGCGGCGAGTCCATAAAGTACCCAAGCACGACTAAGATTTAAACCATCGATGTGTACTAATTTCCCATCACTACGGTCTGATACTTTTCCTATCTCGATATCTAGTTTTCCGTTTTCAATTCCAGGTAAAAGTTGTTTTACCCAAACGTGAAATTCATCGGCTGTTAAAACGCGGCGCATGATATCAATTTCTTCTAGACAAGGCGATAAAAAATCGTAACCGCTAGGCTCCCAAGAGATAGGACAATTAGTATCGCTGCTGTAAAATTCTCTGGCTTTATTTTCTATAATTGATTGAAGTACATCATTTTGTGCGTGAACTGCATAGTCATAAGCAAATGCCATCCCAAAAGCTGTATTTGAATGCTCGCCTACTCTAATTGCGTAATTTAACTTAGGTAAATATTCTACATATCGTTGTGCAATTACATCAGTAAGAGGTTGTAAAACCCCAGCAAATTCTTTCCCTTCTTTTGAATCCCACGTATCTAGTTCTTGTTGTAATTTAAGTAACCACGCCCAACCATAAGTGCGCTCAAAAGTCTTGTTATCTTTAGTATTTAGATAGGCAATTTCTACTTTAATATTATCAACTGTGAGATTGCGTTTTATCTTTTGAAGCAGCTCTTCACGAGTTGCTAACTCGGGAAATTGTTTTAATAAAGTCACAGCACTCCAGTAACCATGAACTGCACTATGCCAATCAAAACAGCCGTAAAAAACAGGATGTTGTACGCTTGGGCGCTTTTGATCTTCAGGACTTGCTGTAACGTGTCCCATTTTATTAGGATATTCCGTCTCTATGCAATGTAAAGGCAATTGTGCTAGGTTATTTGCTTGTTCTAAGTTGAGTTGCGGCGTTGGGATTTGATCTTCTACCACTGCATTTTGCGTTTTATTAACCTCAGGAGACGAATCTGAATCTACAGTTTCTTTGCAACTTAAAAGAGAAAGCACAGAAAATGCATAAATGACGTATTTCATATATAAAGATTGTTAAGTCTCTAAATATAATAGTTTGTCATGGAACTTTTGTGGATTGTTCCGCTTTCGCGAAAGCGAGATCACTTACAACATCTATACTGCAATATCACCTTCTAGAAGATGAGGCTCTTCAGTCTTAATAGATTTAGACCAGATTGCTAATCCAAAGGTTAAAACTCCTAATCGACCTATAAACATGATAAGAATTAGGATAGCTTTTCCAAAAACGGAAAGATCTCCGGTAATTCCCATACTTAAACCTACAGTTCCTAATGCCGAACTTACTTCAAATAGGGTTTTTTCTAAACCAAAATCGTCTGTAAATGTCAAGGCCAATGTAAATAGAAAAATGAGCGAAGTGTAAAATATAAAGGATGAAGTTGCAATATACAGTCGTTCAAATGGAATTTTACGACCTAAAAAAGTAATCTCTTTTGAACCTTGAAGCCTACTTTTCATTATCGCAAAGACCGCTGTAAGAGTAGTTATTTTAATACCACCAGCAGTACCAGAAGGTGAAGCACCTACGTACATTAAAAATATGGTCACAAGAATAATCGGTAAAGCATAAGCTCCAAAATTTACTGTATTGAAACCAACAGTAGTCATTGCTGACATGGTCTGAAAAAACGCAGCGTAAAATCTAGCTGATCCATCTAGAATTGTTACTGTAGGCTCAAAAAAGTACATAAACAAAAAACCAAAACTTAATAGAAATGCAAAACCTATAAAAATAATTTTGGAAGTAAAGCTTAACTTATGACTACGGTCTTTTATCCATAATACTAAATCAGTTACTACTATAAATCCTAGTGAACCTGCAATGGCGAGAAACGCAATTATAAAATTAATAAATCCATCGTCAACATACTCTGTAAAACCACTATTAAACAAGCTGAATCCAGCGGTGCAAAAAGCGCTTACACTATGAAAAATAGCATTCCATATAGCTTCTGAAATAGGCATTCCGTCTGAATAAAAGGCGACAAAAAATAAAATTGCTCCTATCGTTTCCATAACTAATGTAAAAATCACTACAGATTTCAAAAAATCTTTAATTGTTATTGTGGTAGGTAAAGTAAACTCGGTGGTGAGAAGTCGCTTGTGCCAGTGTGTGATTTTTCTAGTTGTGGAAAGAAGCATAAATGTGGTAAAAGTTAAATATCCTATTCCACCTAATTGAAATAGTGACATCACCACAAATTGTCCAAAAAAATTATAGGAGTCAAAAACGCTTACCGTAACTAATCCAGTCGTAGAAACTGCGCTAGTTGCTATAAATAGATTGTCAATGAAAGAGGTATCTGTTTTTTGAAGCCATGGTAAAGAGAGTAACGCTACACCTACTATCACATAAGTAAGGAAACCATAGAATAGGTTCTGTTGGGGACTTAATCCTAATTTAAATTTACGGTATTTTGAATTTAAGCTCCTTAATCTCGTTATCATAGCATGTTTATGAAACCGTAAAATTCTTTAAAATAAATGATCCCTTAAGTTAAAATATCCCTATAAATTCATTTGGATTTTTAGATCTTCTCCAGCAACACTACTCCATTTTTAACCATAACAGTAACTTTTCCGTTCACAACAGGCAATTTTTTAATGGTGTAAGCATTGCGCAGGCGTTTTGCTTTAGGAAAGACTTTTGTGACATCGATTTCCATCAAGCCATCTGGTAATCCGGCTCCTATAAGAACAATATCTTCATGACCGTTTTTATTATAGAATCGTGCGGCTAGTGTTCCTTGTCCCTCGTGATTTAAAGCAAAATGCTCGCCTGCTCCTACAGATTTATGTTTGTTTCTAAATTTCC
>CAZBCH010000012.1:0-11377 GCA_964490235.1 uncultured Flavobacteriaceae bacterium
AAAAAAATGATTTACCCCAGTATGATAACTGAGATAAATCATCTTTTACGTTTAGTTTATGAACTCTTGTTCTTACTCGATTACTAGTTTTCTCACGAGCTTATCTCCTGCTTCAGTTGAAACTTCTAGTATATACAATCCTGTCTTTAAATCTGCATCTTTCCATTCATACATCCCTTGCGCATTGAACTCAATGGATCGATCGCTGATTAACTTTCCTGATAGATCTGTTACTCGTAACCTAGCTTGCTTACTCACTAACTGTGACGACTGCATACTTATTACCTCATTTGTTGCGGCTGGATTTGGGTACATCGTGAATGACGCTCCAGATAGGGTGTCTTCTATACCTAAGGTAACATTCTCAAACTTTAACTGGAAACGATCTGTCGCTATACTTCCTGCGATAGCTGTATCTACTGTAAAATTGTACGTGTTTAAACCATCAGTTAGTGGTGTAGATGTATTTGTGTATTGATCATGGATATAAACATCTACAGCTGTAAGGCCTGTAAGATCGATGGTATACGTATAATTTGCATCTCCATAATTGTAATGATTTAATTGTATTACCTCATTATGAACTGGCATTGATCTTCCTGCTACTGCATAATTATTTGCTACTTGCTCTACTGCTATACTCTCATCAAAGTTCATGATCTTTACATAATCACCTCTTCCTATAGTGTTAGTATAATTAGAACCAAAGCGTATCAACAATCCATCACTTAACGAATTTCCTGCAGTAAAACTAGCGGTATCATATAATGACATTGATATGGATGCTGGTCCTGTAGAAGGTGTACTGGTCACTGTGTTGGACGTTCCTGTTACTAGACCATTGATATCTGTCTGTGATGGACGGTAACTTATTACTGCGTCGTTTGTAGGTCCATTTGCTCCTGCATTTGCTCTTAAGAATACTGCTTGCCCTGGTTGTATAAATCCATTATTTGAGCTTGCTGGTGTCGCTACTCCTGTACCACCGCCATCAAAGCCTGTGTAGGTGACATAAGCTCCTCCACTACCGGTCATCCCTCCTAAGGTGGGATCCCAATAATAAACAACATCATCTTCTATATTGGAACTTGAGTCGATAAGGTCTTCTACCTTAACAGCGCTTTGATATGGGTTTCCTGTAAAGATAAAATCTCCTTGTTCTACATCATAGCTGTTTGATATAGGCTTATGTGCTAATGTCCCTGTTGATCTCAATACTGTAGCACTACTGCTCGTATTGCTGGTTAAATCTACATTACGATCTCCTCGTATATATAACAGGTACGCTTGGGCTATTTTTAATGAATCTGCTGCTTGATTAGTGCTTGTAACTACATTAAAACTTTGTCCTGTATCGTTGCTATAAGTGCGCATACTTCTTGCTCCTGATGAGGTCTGATCAAATCCTGTTGCAGCATCTACTGCGCCTACTGTACCAGATGTTCCTGTTATATGGGTCCCATAGCCTGATGGAGACGCGCCATTTTCTTGCCACTGCTCATATATAGAACTCATACTTGCTACTGGTGAACTTACAAATCGATAGGCTCTACCTCTTACACTATTGTTCTCTGGTATAAACTGCTCAACTTCTACTTGACCGGTAATGCTTCCACTTGTTGATGTTGCTGGAGGGAAACTTTGGGAAGTAAACACAGCGGTACGATCGGCTGTGGATTTAAGGGTTATTTTCTTTAAAAAGTTTAAAGAACGATCACTTGCTTGTAACTCATAATATACATCAATATCTAAATCTACGTTTACTGTATTGCTATTTGCATTTTCATTTACATAGATAAATGAATTGAAGTTTGCACTACCCATTCCTGAAACTGAAGACAATGATTGATTTGTGGTAATGAAAGCTGGAAACGTTGGATCTACAGGTGGCCCTAAAACAGGATTTACCGCACCATCGATCTCCATTTTATAATTAAGCAATAAATAATCGTAAGAAACACTAGCGTTTTGGGCAACATAAAGGCTACCTACACTTGGTGGAATTGGTGAACCACCATTTGCTAGTGGCTGTTGAACTGCACTACCTGCTACTATCTCTACTCTTTTAAATGGATTATTCACTAGCTCTGGATCACCATTTGGTGCTTGCCAGCCATTGTTATAAGTATAAATTACAGGCTCTGAAACGTCGATACAATAACTGATGCTTGTATTTTCATTACTATAAACCTGTACATAATAAGTGCTACCTGGAGTAAGTCCTTTTGCATCGATAAAGGTTCCATCTAGTAATTCTACACCAGCAGCCATTGATGAGGATGAACAAGCTAATGGTGTACTTAATGTAGAAACATCTCCTGCTACTGATGGCGCTCCATACAAACTTAATGTCAAACCTATACTAGCTGACTGAGGTCCAAAGGTATTGATCCCATCGTCTGTGATCTTTATTAAAGCATCTCCACTTCCTGAGGCTACAAAGGAATACCATTGTGAAGATCGATTTGCTGGAACAACCGGTGCTCCTGTATCAAAGGCACAATCAGGTACACTTTCTCCCATTTCTAAGGTAGCATTTGCAATATCATAAATACTTCCTGTACATCCAGCTCCATAAGTTAAACTTGTGGCTCCTGATAAATTATCATTAGATTCTTCAATGGTCAAAGACTGTATGGAACTATTAGGACATGCACCAGAAGTGGTATACGTTACATTGTAAGATCCTGGCGTAGAAGCTGAAAGATCAATAACTCCTGATGAAACATTTAAGGATAATCCAGATGTGCTTGAAAAAATACCTCCTGTTACTCCTGTAATAGTAGGTGTAGGATCTGCATCTACTGTAGTATAAGTAGATGATGAGTAGCTAAAACTAGGATCGTCTAATGCATTTATAGTAACAGAAACGTTAGAACTGTTAGGACAAGATCCTGCTGTAGTATACGTTACTGTATAGGTACCTGGTGTTGATGCTGAAACATCGATTGCTCCAGATGCTCCATTTATAGATAAGCCTGCGCCTGAGGTAAAACTACCGCCGCCTAAACCAGTAACCGTTGGACTAGGGTCTGCTCCATCTAAACAATAAGAACTTGATGAATAATTGAAACTTGCATCGTCTAGTGCATTAATTGTAACAGAAACGTTAGAACTGTTAGGACAAGATCCTGCTGTAGTATACGTTACTGTATAGGTACCTGGTGTTGATGCTGAAACATCGATCGCTCCAGATGCTCCATTTATAGATAAGCCTGCGCCTGAGGTAAAACTACCACCGCCTAAACCAGTTACCGTTGGACTTGGATCTGAATCACTTACACAATAAGAACTTGATGAATAACTAAAACTTGCGTCGTCTGCCGGAGATATACTCACAAATTGATTTGAATTAGTTGGACACACACCATTAGTAGTGTAAGTGATTTGGTAAAAATTAGAAATTGAAGCCGACAGATCTATTTCACCTGTGCTGCTATTAAGAGACAAACCTGATGGCGAGCTGGTAAAAACACCACCTGTAGTACCAGTGATTGTTGGGGTAACATCAGCCCCATTTACACAATAAACAAACCCAGAATAACTGAAACCTGCATCGTCTGCCGCATTTATGGTAATATTAGCATTGGAACTACTAGGGCAAACTCCTGAAGTCGTATATGTTATAATGTAATTCCCAGGAGTAGACGTTGACAAATCTATAAACCCATTTGATGGATTTATTGAAAGTCCAAAAGAACTTGAGAAAGATCCTCCACTTGTTCCAGTTATTGTTGGCGAAGGATCAATACCGTTTGCGCAATAAGATGCAGATGAATAGCTAAAGCTAGCATCATCAATCGCGGTAGGATTAATGGTAATGGTACCGCAAGTACCTGGAGCAACACATCCACCTTCTCCTCTTACAAAGTAAGTTGTAGCAACATTTACTGAAGGTATTACAAATGATCCAGTTGTAGTAGTTCCCAATGGCGATCCACCACAAGAACCAGTGTATATATGCCAGGCGGTTGCATCGTTCAAACTTCCTGAAATATTAATTGTTGCACTAGAACCAGCACATACGGTACTAGGCGAACTTGTCAAACTTGGTACATCAGGATCTGTACACGTTGCAGTTAAAATTAAACTCGCAGGCACAGAAGCTGCTGCATTATCATATGCCATATCAAACCTGCTATCATTTTTAAAATAATTTGCTGGATTTGTCATTGCGATCTTTGCTCCTGCAATTCCGGAACCTGAAAAATCATAGGTCCCATTATAAAGTGTATTATCCCATTCATCTGTATTACCTGCAGATTTACCTAGGCCAAGTGCAGTTCTCGGTAGACCTGTTTCACTTAGACCGCTTGGCAAATTGGTTTCTGTAGTTGAATTATTTGGATCTCCAGTAAAACCTGTGGAAGCATTGTTAATTATAAAAATAAACCTTGGATTTGCGGCGGCATTTGTACCTCCAGAAGCACTTGCAGCATCTTGAAAAGCGATTATGGAATCTCCTCCAGTGGAGAGAGGCATTGAAGCCCCTGTTCCTCCAATCCTTGAGTCTCGATAAACCGTAAAATTGGGATTTACCGCATCGACATCCCAACGTATTATTGTACCTGCTGTTATTCCTCCTGCGGGAACCGTATATTTTACCGCACCTTCAAGACATGGCGATTGAAAGAAACCGTTAGATAACACACCACAATCTGTAAAATATACACCTGTGTTAGCAGCTAAATCCACAAACGTCACAAATGAGAACGTATCAGGAGTATCGGTTTGATTTTGGAAAATGGCGATATCACCTGGCGCTAAAGTAGTTTGCGCATTTGAATAAATCGAAAGTGACATTATGGACAACAAAAGCCATAAATAAAGTAATTTCATTTTCATAATAATAATTTTAAAAATAATTGAGCATTGTTTAAACATTATGTCTCTACAAAGAAGACCATTTTAACCTATAACTTTACTACTCCTACCTAAACATGCTAGATATTTAGCTAACTATGTTTTTTTATTAATTCCTTGAAGGAAAAGTGCCATATAAAGCGATTATATAATTTACACCTAAAAATGGGTTTCGAATATTAAAAGGTTGTTGATTACCAGTAGGAGCAACATTACCAGTTATTGAAACTGAATTTGGAGCCATTGTTCTATCCGGAGCCTCAGAATTGTAAGCATTTATAGTGACCTGATTTGAAGAGCCAGCCTCAATAGGTGCAAATGTTCTACCAGCTGGATCATTTGAATCACCATCTTCTTCATTAGCCCCTATACTACCTTTTAAAGTTCCAGCATTATGAAAATGGTTAGGCAACTCTAGTATAGTTAATGTTTTAGTTTCTGATCCACCTCTTTGACCTAATTTAATATCAGTTAATCCAGGTCCTCTTCCTTGTTGTATTGACGCTCTCCCTCTTAAATCAGGAAGCGCAAAAGTCGTTCTACCATCACCGCCGTAAGTAGTCCCTAAAATTGAGAAAAGTGCTTGATATTGACTAATCGGTAATAACTGTCCGTTGCATAAAGCCCAATCTCTTGGTGCAAAATTACCTGCGAACATTACCATTTGTCCTAAAAATGGATTCATAATATGAGAATTTAATTGGTTAGTGTGAAAAGCTGTTTGTTAGTTTCTTGAAGGAAAAATCCCTTGTACTGCTATTATAAAATTTACACTTTCAAATGGATTTCTAAGATAGAATGATTGATTCCCTCCAGTAGGCAAAGTATTACCTGTTATTGAAACTGAATTAGGCGCCATTGTTCTATCTGGTGCCTCTGAATTAAATGCATTTATGGTTACAGGAGATGATGAATCGGCTTCTATCGGTCCAAAAGTTTTACCAGAAGGGTCATTAGAGTCACCATCTTCTTCATTTGTCCCTATGCTTCCTTTGAGCGTCGCTCCACTATGTGAATGATTAGGCATCTCATTAATTGTTAATGTATGATACTCTGCTCCACCTCTTTGACCCAATTTAATATTTGACAATCCAGGTCCAGTTCCAGGATGTATTGCAGTTCTTCCTCTTAAATCTGGTAGAGCAAAAGTGGTTCTTCCATCACCACCATAGGTTGTTCCTAAAATTGAAAATAAAGCTGTGTTTGAAGAAATGGCAAGTAGCTGACCGTCACATAGCGCCCAGCCTCGAGGTGCAAAGTTTCCTCCAAATGATACGATTTGTCCTATAAATGGATCCATAATAGTTGAGTTTTTTGGTTATTAGTTTGATAAAGATACTACAACCTACCACCCTTTCAACTATGTAAAATATTGTTTTTTAATTATTTACGTATAAATACCTATTGTATAGTGGGTAATTATACCCAATAAATAAGGAAAGAATTAAAATCGATAGCAATTTTATTAATCAATAGTATGTCAATACTAGATACAAATAATCAATATAACTTATTAAAAAACTTCCTAATACATTAGCATCAGGAAGCTTTATATCAAATGGGAAACAATTTTGCCCTAATATGTTATACTAAAAGAACCGTTAGTTATATTAAAGTTATTAGGAGGACCAGTCATAAAGTTAAATGTTCCAGAAACTGTATTATTTGTAGCATCGGCTGCGGTAATAACTAGATCACCACTTACAGCTTGTGCCACATTACTACCGTTTATATAAGAGGCAGAGTACGTGGTACCTGCGCCTGATAACCCATATGTTCCAGCAGTTATACTATCTGGCATAGTAAGTACTATAGAACCATTTCCATTACTGGCAGTTATGGCTAGTATACCACCACTAGCAACACCATTAATTAGAGTAGGGTTAAGATTGCTACTATCTATAGTGGCACTGAAAGAATTTGATACAGATCCTCCACCACCATTTCCTAATGCAGTACCAAATGGTACTTGAAATATCACACCTCTACGCATGTAAAGTGAATCGGCACTATTTGCTAGATAACTGACAAAACTAAATTCACCTGTTACACCGGTTACCGCATCTACAGAACTCAATCTTACCTCGCCAGTACCATTTCCAAAGCTAGAAGAAAAAGTATCAGCTCCATTAAAAGTATAGATTGCTTCACTTTGTGAACCAGCTCCTAATCGGTAAATACCTACACTATCATCTTCTAATCTTAACTCTAAATTCTCGAGTGGCGTTTGACCGAATATTGATAAACTACCGTCAGCGTTTAACGTTGCGCTCATACGATCAGATCTAAAAAACTCTCCATTACGTACTGCTTGTAGTGCTGGTACATTATCATCATCAAGATTTTCTTCACAAGAAATAAAAGAAAAAACAGCTAGCGCTATTATCAAGTAAGTGCTTATCGTTTTCATAAAAGTAAAAAATGTGTTTAAGCAAATGTAAATAAAATATAAAGATATGATGTATATAATTAAATAAATGATATTTTTGCAAACTCAAATTAATAATCAGGGTCGGGCACCCATAAACTTTAATAGTTATGCCAGTAAAAATTAGATTACAAAGACACGGTAAAAAAGGAAAGCCTTTTTATTGGATCGTTGCAGCAGATGCAAGATCAAAAAGAGATGGTAAATATCTTGAAAAATTAGGAACTTATAACCCTAACACAAATCCAGCAACAGTAAATCTTGATTTAGATAGTGCTATTACTTGGTTAGAAAACGGAGCACAACCTACTGATACTGCTCGTAACTTACTAAGATACAAAGGTGTTATGATGAAAAAACACCTAAATGGTGGTGTTAAAAAAGGAGCTTTTACTGAAGAACAAGCTGAAGAAAAATTCAACGCTTGGTTGACAGAAAAAGAAGCTAAAATCGCTGGTAAAGCATCTGGCCTTCAGGCTGATGCTGATGCAGCTGCAGCTAAAGCTTTAGAAGCTGAAAAAGCAGTTAATGAAGCACGAATCGCTGCAAACACTCCTGAGGTAGTTGAAGAACCAACTGCTGAAGGTGATGACGCAACTGGAGAAGAAGAATAAACTAAGTCATGCGTAAACAAGATTGTTTTTACGTAGGAACTATAGTTAATAAATTTAGCTTTAAAGGTGAACTTCTAGTAAAACTAGATACAGATGAACCAGAGCTTTTTACAGAAATGGAATCAGTTTTTATCGAAATCGGTAAAAACTTGGTTCCATTTTTTATTGAAAAGAGTCAACTACACAAATCCTTACTCCTCAGAATAAAGATAGAAGACATCGATGACGAAGCTGCTGCAGATAGCATGATGAAGAGAGATTTATATCTACCCTTAACTTTCTTACCTAAGTTAGAAGGTAATAAATTTTATTTTCACGAGGTCATTAATTTCAAAATGGTAGACTCTCACCATGGAAACATAGGTGTAATTTCTGGGATTAATGATACAACTACACAAGCTATATTTGAAGTCGATTTTAATGGCACACAAATTCTTATACCCTTAAACGATCACTTTATTGATCAAGTAGATCGTAAGAATAAAACGATATACGTGACCACACCAGCTGGCCTTATCGACCTTTATTTAGAATAATTAATACCTAAAGGATGAGCCTTTTTAAATTTAAAGAATTCTGTGTCACACAGGATCGTTGCGCTCAAAAAGTAGGTACCGACAGCGTCCTTCTAGGTGCATGGACCACACCAAACAAAAAGCCTCAAAATATACTAGACGTAGGAACTGGAACTGGTATATTATCACTCATGCTGGCCCAACGATTTACACTAGCTCATATAGAGGCGATCGAGATTGACACAGATGCCTTTGAACAAGCAGCAGAGAATTTTGAAAATAGTCCCTGGAGTGATCGTTTATTTTGCTTTCACTCTTCCTTTCAAGAATTTTATGAAGAAGTAGAAGAACGCTTTGACCTCATAGTCAGCAATCCGCCATTTTATGACTCTACTAGTTTGAAGAATGAGTCTCAACTAGAAAATAAACGACAACAAGCTAGATTTGATGACGCATTACCTTTTGAAGAATTAGTTTATGGAGTGTATCAACTTCTTTCAAATGATGGCACATTTGCTTGTATTATTCCTAAAGATAGGGTAAAAAGATTTCTTGAAATCACCACTCATTTTCAATTAGAATTAGTACGCACAGTTCATGTAAAAGGAACCGACACTAGTCCTGTAAAGCGATGTTTGATGGAATTCCGCTTTCGCGAAAGCGTAACAAAAACAAACACTGTGCTTATAGAAGAAGATCTTACCATAGAAATAACTAGACATAATTATACAGATGCTTATATAAATCTAACCAAAGATTTTTATCTTAATATGTAGGTAGATATTTCTTAAAATATATTAAATTTTCTATCAATATTCCGTTTGTAGATTGCTATTTTTACGACCAACAGAAAACGGCTTAATAACTACTCTATCGATATAGTAGTATCATAAAACAATATCAAATGAAACCAGATCTATTTGAAGCACCAGATTATTATAATATTGACGATCTTCTTACTGAAGAGCATAAAATGATTAGAGACGCTGCTCGATCATGGGTTAAACGCGACGTTTCTCCTATAATAGAAGAGGCAGCGCAAGAAGCAAAATTCCCCAAAAGCATTATTCCGGGACTTGCTTCAATAGGTGCTTTTGGTCCTTACATTCCAGAAGAATATGGTGGCTCAGGACTAGATCAAATTTCTTATGGTCTTATCATGCAAGAAATTGAACGTGGCGATAGTGGCGTGCGTTCTACGGCCTCAGTTCAGTCATCACTAGTTATGTATCCTATATGGAAATATGGTAGTGAAGAGCAAAAGCAAAAATTCCTCCCTAAATTAGCTAGTGGTGAGTTCATGGGTTCTTTCGGGCTTACAGAACCAGATCACGGATCTAATCCCGGTGGAATGATAACTAATTATAAAGATGCTGGCGATGGTGAACACATCATACTTAACGGTGCAAAACTATGGATCTCTAATAGTCCATTTTGTGATGTTGCTGTAGTTTGGGCAAAAAATGAAGAAGGCCGTATACATGGTGTAATTGTAGAGCGCGGTATGGAAGGCTTTTCTACACCAGAAACTCATAATAAGTGGTCACTAAGAGCTAGTGCAACAGGGGAACTCATCTTTCAAGATGTAAAAGTTCCTAAATCAAATATATTGCCCAACAAATCTGGATTGGGAGCGCCACTAGGCTGCTTAGATTCGGCTCGTTTTGGAATCGCTTGGGGCGCGATAGGTGCTGCTATGGACTGTTATGATACGGCATTGCGATATGCAAAACAACGCATTCAGTTTGGTAAACCTATTGCTGCATTTCAATTGCAACAAAAGAAACTTGCAGAGATGATTACTGAAATCACAAAAGCACAGCTGCTTGCTTTACGTCTAGGTCAACTTAAAAATGAAGACCGTGCCACGAGTGCACAAATTTCTATGGCAAAACGTAACAACGTAGAAATAGCAATAAAAATAGCTCGTGAGGCAAGACAAATCTTAGGAGGAATGGGAATTACAGGAGAATACAGCATCATGCGCCACATGATGAATCTAGAAAGTGTAATTACCTATGAAGGTACTCACGACATTCATTTATTAATCACCGGATTAGACATCACCGGTGAGAATGCTTTTAAATAATAGCAAAAATTAAACACCATATTTATTTTTTAATGATTGTAAATACATTATTTACACATCATTAATTATTACCACGAGCTCCATCGATAAAACATTCTATTTTTATAGATGGGGCTTGTAATTCAATATAATCTTCCCAGCTCACTTTTTAATCAAAAGGATTAATTATTTAAAAAGAACTCCTTTAGACGCAACCATTAGACTAGATAAGCATCTTAAGGAAGAGGTTTAAAATATAATTCTATTTTAAAATAAATATAAAAAGATGAAAACACAGAAACTCCTAAGCATTGTTATTGTATCATTATTTCTATTTGCATTTCAATGCGAATCTGATGAAGAAAATTCCTTTGCTTTAAACATTGAAAACCTTGCGGGCACTTATATTGTAACTGAATTTAACGGCACTGCGACAGAAACTGATACCGATGGAGTTACAATAGACGTTGTAACTTCTAGATTCACAGCTAGCGATTTTCAAAACACCACGATAACTTTTACTAACGGCGGTAATGTATCTTCCACTGGTTCTTACACATTAAATGTTGTAGAAACAGATAATGGTGTAAATAATACATATACTGAAAATAGCGACCTAGACATTAATGGGACATTTACTTTGAATGGGAATACCATCGTACTTCCTGATGTAGATGGCGCTTCTACAACTATTAGAAACTTTACCGAAAGCGGTTTACAACTTGTATTGCAGGAACTGGAGATCGATGCAGACTACAGATATGAGGCACAAGCTACCTTCACCTTACAAAGACAGTAAATATCTATTTCTTCCAGGCTAAATTTTTGAAGATAAAATAAAAAAGTCAGCTCCTAATTTTGAGCTGACTTTTTTATATAACTGATTTTA
>CAZBCH010000013.1:0-10572 GCA_964490235.1 uncultured Flavobacteriaceae bacterium
CTATATCCTTATCCCTTACCATGGGGCAAATGTATAAAGTTTTTGTGAAAGAGGTCGCTTTAATCCTGACCTCTGATAAAAGCAAATTTAAAGATCATCACATCTTCAATATCAAAAAAGTAGATTTTCAAGATCTTATAGAAAAAATCGAGAAAAAAGAATTACAAAATGTTGTTCTATATTCTAAAAATGAAAAAAAACTGCTAAAAAGGCTGCACAAGCTAGCTCCAGTAGTTATCGCTGGTGGAGGACTAGTGGTTAATCAGAATAACGATTTTTTATTCATTCACCGCAATGGTAAATGGGATCTTCCTAAAGGAAAGGAAGAGAAAGGAGAGACCATAGAAGAAACCTCTATAAGAGAGGTAGAAGAAGAAACAGGTGTAAAAAACCTTCAAATAACCGATTACCTAGGTCACACTTACCATACCTTTTCTCGAAAAGGAAAAGTAAAATTAAAACTTACACATTGGTTTATTATGGAAACCAATTCTATCAAAAAGCTGAAACCACAAAAGAAAGAAGGTATAGATAAGGCTGTGTGGCTCAATAAAGAAATGGCTACACTAGCGCTTAAAGAGTCTTATGCAAACATAAGAGAGCTTTTTCCTGATGATATGTTAATCGATCACTCGAGATAAATCTAGATAGTGGGTTAATTGATATGCATCAATTTCTATAACTATATTATTGTTAAGGAAATTAAACTGTTCTGGAAGTTCTATTTTTTTAGCTAGTCTTAGAGTCTTTGTAACCTCGCCTTTAAAATGAAACGAAATTCCTAAATTTTTAAAATCTTGTGGATCAAATTTAAATGAGGTATGACGCACGTAATCTACAAATTCATTCTGGTCATCGCCTGCTGGAATTTGAGTTACTAAATTAGCCACTGCTTGCTGTAAATTTGCATTGAAAATAGTTAAAACATCTTGATCTTTATTTTCTTGAATAATATCATCCAGTTGTATTTCTTTAAGATCTGGCTTTAAAAAAGTTCTTAATAATCGTCCTTTACTATTGTCTTCCACATAATCTATTTCATAACTGACGATCTTTTCAGTTTCCGTTATAAAATGCGTGTCCATTTCTAACAGTCCTTGATTTTTATTTTCAAGACATAATACTCGATTTCTTCTATTTATGAAGATGTCTATTAATGATTCTAATTCAGCATCTTGATTATAAGTAACGTCTATAAAATTTTTAGTGATCAACTCTTTTATAGGATGATTGAGAATGATATCAGCATCTGTTTTAGAATTAAAAATCGGTATATCAAACTTATATTTTTTCTCGTCACACTCGATTTGTTTGTTTTTTATATCATGAGAAACAGCGTTTGTAACGGCCACATTTACTTGTGGTTCTTTAATAATTTCTTTATTTTCTTTACATGAAAATAGTAGGATACAACTTAAGATTAATGCTATTTTTTTCATTGTTTATTCCATTTATAAATAGGGTAGTTTAAATGTGCAGGTTCATAGTTTGGACTACGTTTATGAATCCATTCTAACTGGCGGTAATTACTCTTTCTAAAATCTGCATCTACTTTCTTAATAGAGTCAAATTGTTTTTTAAGAGTTTGGTTTTCTTCTAATATTTTACCAGCTGTTGCTTCAAAAACATAGGTAGAAACACTTTCTTTTTGTTGCACAATAGTATCAAAGAAATTCCATTTAAAAAATGAATCTTGCGCTGTAGGTTCAAGCGTTTCCATAATATATCTAAATCCTGGTTGTTGCGTGGGAATAAGTATATCGCTTTCGCGAAAGCGTAAATCAACAACTTCTTCTTTTACCACAACATTGCTATGAGGATAATGACCTTCATAGGCACTGTTTGCCGTACGGTAATTATCAAGACGATATTTAGAAACTGATAGAGTGGTATCTTGAGAGATAAATTCCATCTGAATGTTGTTACGCCTCATCAATTCAATTACTTTCCATTGACCTTGAGGAACGATGTAATAATCTGGAATAGCTACACTGTCAGTTCCTACAAAATGATTTCTGTAAACTGTTTTTTTTGTGAATGGTTGGCCGCGATCATATGTCATTAAGTCATTTCCTGTGACTGTGCTAGTTGTGATTACAGCTTCATAACCCATAAATTCTAGTGTATCAGCTTTTTTATCATTAAGTTTATAGTTCATTGCATAATGTGTGTCATTATCAAAAGATTTGAAAGAATCTGAGCGCACTTTTTTAATAGCTTCTATATTTTCTGAACCTATAGCTATCATTTCTTCCATAATTGCTTTAGTACCCATCACGCGATCTTTGTAAGGTTTTAACATATGAGTTTCTACCATCATGCCTAAAGTGTTCCACAAGCTAGTGTAGCCTGTAGAATATCTAGGGTGATCCATAAATTGAGAAAAACCCTTTTCTGGAGAAGAACCCCAAACGTTCACATATGGTGTTATAGGTAATTCTCTTTGTTTTAGTCTTTTTTCTAATTCTGGCTGTAATTGTTCATGAAGATATTTACCTACTTCATGTCCTAATTTATCGTGTTGAGTGAATAGGTGTGTTAGAGTATACTGATAGTCTGCGCCATTACTTACATGATTGTCTATGAAAATGTCTGGGTTTATTTTATGATAGATGTCATAAAATGCAAGTGCGTTGCGTGAATCGGCTTTTATAAAATCTCTATTGAGGTCGTAATTACGAGCATTACCTCTGAAGCCATAAGATTCTGGACCGTTTTGATTAGTACGAGTAGAAGTATTGCGATTTAATGCGCCGCCTACGTTATAAACCGCAATAGCACTGAAAATTAAGTTTTCTGGAGCATCTATTTTACCTACAGCTAGATCTCTTAACAACATCATTGTTGCGTCTATCCCGTCACTTTCTCCAGGATGAATACCATTATTAATGAGAATTTTAATTTTATCTTCATTTACGCTTTTCCAATCTATAGTGTTTTTTGAAAAACTTATTAAATGTAAGGGTTTACCTGAATCGGTAGAGCCTATTTCTTCCATTTGAATACTTGAATACTCAGTACTTAATTCTTCATAAAACGCAATAACCTCTTCATAAGTTGCAGTTTGATTTCCATTGCCATTTTCAAAAGGCGTTAAAAACTCTTTTACTTCTTCTGCTTTTTCTTCTTGTGTAGGTTCATTGCAAGAAATTAAAAGTAAAGCGATAGCGATGTACAGATATTTTTTCATAATTATATTCTTACCGAGTTAGGTACTAAACTAGTATAGTCGCCATTATTTCTAATTACATCTCTTACTATGGATGATGAGATGTAACTCTTACCAGAACTAGTGAGTAAAAATACAGTTTCGATTTCAGATAGTTTTCTGTTAGTATGTGCGATTGCTTTTTCAAATTCAAAGTCGGCTGGATTGCGCAATCCTCTTAAGATAAATGCGGCATCTTGTTCTTTGCAAAAATCTATCGTTAATCCAGAATAAGTCATGACTTTAATTTTTGCATCATCACCAAATGATTCTTCGATAAATCGTTTACGCTGTTCGAGAGAAAACATATATTTTTTATCTGCATTTACTCCTATTGCAATAATTATTTCATCAAAAAGCCCTAAACCTCTTTCTATAATATCATAATGTCCTAAAGTTATAGGATCAAAACTTCCTGGAAAAACAGCTCTTTTCATGATGTGTGTTTTTTAATAGTATTTTCAATTATATCGGTAAGCACTTCTGTGAGGTTCAAATTTGAAGCTCTTATTTGTTGTGGTATGATGCTTTCTTTACTCATTCCAGGATTTGTGTTTATTTCAATGAAATGAGGTGTTCCATTATGAAAAATAAAATCTGCTCTTGCAATACCTTTTAACTTTAGTACCTGATATATACGTCTAGTTATTTCTTGAACTACTGTTTTATTCTCCTCGCTTATGCGTGCTGGGGTTATCTCTTGAGACTTACCTTCATATTTTGCCTCGTAATCAAAAAAATCATTTTCGCTTACGATTTCTGTAGGTAAAAGTACATGAATCGTATCATCTATTTGATAGGCTCCTACCGATACTTCTACACCATCAAGAAAGGACTCTACAATTATTTCATCATCAACTGCAAATGCTACTTCTAGTGCAGCTTCCATTTCTTTAACTCGATATACTTTAGAAACGCCAAAGCTACTACCACTTCTATTTGCTTTTACAAAAAGTGGCAGGCCTATATTACGAGCAATTAATTCTGCATCTATTGTGTCGCCTTTATTTATGTACAAGTGACTACCTGTATTAATATTCCAAGGTTTTAGGACAGCAATACAATCTCGTTTATTAAAGGTAATAGCGCTTTGATAAGAATTGCAAGATGTTTGTGGGATATTTAATAGTTCTAGATAAGCTTGTAGTTTGCCGTCTTCTCCTGGAGTTCCATGAATGGTATTGTAACAACAATCAAAAGTGATGTGCATGTTGTCAATATTTAGGCTGAAGTCATTCTTATCAATTTCAAAGCGCTGAGAGCCGTCATTTAGATAATACCATCCATCTTCTAGGATGTGAATAGGGTAAACGTTATAAAGTTTATTATTAAGATGCTGAGCGATCACGGCTCCACTTTTAAGGGATATTTCCCACTCGTGAGAATAGCCACCCATTAATACTGCGATGTTTTTCATTGATTTGGTTTTCGCGCAAGCGTCCACAACAAAGTTAAAAAAGTTGTCGTTCTAAGAAGGTATTCTATCCGTATCTTTGTTGCATTATTAACAATTGGAGAAAAATACGCTTATTTTAGCCTTTTAAAATCAACATGCCCCTATGAATTTCTTCAGATTCATTTTTACTAAAACATTTTGGATTCAAGTAGTTATCGCTATTGTAGTAACTGTAGTATTAAGCTTTGTTTATCTTTTTTGGTTAGACTGGTACACAAATCACGACCAAAAGATTGAAGTTCCTAACCTAGAAAAATTATCACTTACAGAAGTGCGAGAGCAACTAGAAGATCTAGATTTACGTAGTAAGGTAATAGACAGTACAAGTTTTAATCCTGCTTTTGAACCTAGGACAGTCATAGAGCAAGATCCACTTGCGGGAAAATTTGTAAAAGAAAATCGCCAGATTTATATAAAAGTAAACGCATCTGGTTATGAAAAAGTGATTGTTCCTAACCTTATTTATAAAACTAAAAGGCAAGCTATACCTACTTTAGAAGCATTAGGTTTTAAAATAGGTGAAATAACTTATAAACCTAATATTGCTGAGAATACTGTTCTGGAAATGCGTTATAAAAATAAAAAACTAGAGCCAGGAACACAATTAAGTAAAACTTCTACCATAGACCTAGTCCTTGCAGATGGTAATAATCCAGCTGCACGCATAGATTCAAGTAATAATGAATAAAGAATTTGAACAAGAAGATTTAGAAGATCAAGAAAAACATGAGCATTATCAATTTACTGCAGGCAGTGGACAAGATCCATTGCGTGTAGATAAATACCTTATGAATTTCATTGAAAATGCTACACGTTCTAAAATACAGCAAGGGATAAAAGAAGGAGCTGTTACCGTAAATGGAGAAGTAGTAAAGTCTAATTATAAGGTGAAGCCGCATGATGATATCCGTGTGTCTTTTGATCATCCACCACATGAATCCTTGTTAGTTGCAGAGGATATACCGCTAGATATTGTTTATGAAGATGATTACCTAGTTGTGGTTAATAAGCCAGCTGGTATGGTCGTACATCCAGGTCATGGAAATTACTCTGGTACTTTAATTAACGCTTTGATTCATCATTTTGAAAATTTACCAAACAATTCTAGTAATAGACCTGGGCTAGTACATAGAATTGATAAAGATACTAGTGGTCTTTTAGTTGTTGCTAAAACTGAAGAAGCAATGGCGCACCTATCGGCACAATTTGCTGCAAAAACCAGTGAGAGAGAATATATTGCAATAGTATGGGGTAATTTCAAAGAAAAATCAGGAACTGTAGAAGGTAATATAGGACGACATCCTAAAAATAGGTTGCAAAATACCGTATGGTTAGATGATGAAGCTTATAAAGGTAAGCCAGCCGTGACTCATTATACAGTAATAGAAGATCTAGGTTATGTATCTGTAATTAGTTGTCGACTAGAAACTGGTCGTACACATCAGATACGCGTTCACATGAAGTATATAGGGCACACATTGTTTAATGATGAGCGTTATGGAGGTGATAGAATTCTCAAGGGAACTAATTTTACTAAATATAAGCAGTTTGTAGATAATTGTTTTAAAGTATTACCACGTCAAGCTCTACATGCCAGAACTCTAGGTTTTGAACATCCACATACAAAAGAGTGGATGAGTTTTACGAGCGATGTACCACAAGATATGGTGGACTGCATAGATAAATGGCGCATTTATGCAGAGAATTCAAAAGATATGTAATTTTTAATATGTTTTTATATCGCTTTCGCGAAAGCGGAATCACAACCATTACTGAATAATCTGTTGAAGAGTGATGTTTTCTAGACTTTTATAGTGCACAGTTATTCTAGATGGATCAATAAACTTCATAGTTGTATAGAGAACTTAACTAGAATTTGAGAAGAGTAACGTTTTCTGGATAGTATTTTTACTTTTCAAAATTCTTAGTTATGAAAATCTTACTATCACCAGCAAAATCTTTGGACTATGAGACTGAATTACCAACTTCTAGAGGTACTCAACCTTTATTTGCAGAAGATGCCATAAAGATAAATGCAAAATTAGAGCGTATGAGTAAAAAGGAAGTAGGAGAGCTTATGCACATATCAGATAAACTAGCCGATTTAAATTACCAACGTTATAAAGAATTTGAAGAGGATTTTACTAAAGAAAACGCACGTCCTGCTATTTATGCTTTTGCAGGAGATGTTTACACAGGATTTGATGCTTATAGTCTTGATACAGAACATTTAGACTATGCCCAAAAATCTTTACGTATTTTATCAGGAATGTATGGATATTTAAGACCCTTAGACTTGTTACAACCGTATCGATTAGAAATGGGAACTTCATTACCCATTGAAAGAAATAAGAATCTTTACGAATACTGGAAAGATAAAGTGACACCAGGATTGAATAAGGAGATGAAAAACGATGAGTTACTTGTTAATCTAGCTAGTAATGAATATTTCAAGGTAATTGATAAAAAAAATCAACTAGGACGTTTGATAACACCCATTTTTAAGGATTATAAAAATGGAAAGCTTAAGGTAATATCATTTTTTGCTAAAAAGGCTAGAGGTTCTATGGCAAGGTATCTAGTAGAGAATAAAATCGATTCTTTAGATGGTATTAAAAACTTTGTTGTAGATGACTATAAATTTTCAGAAAGTGAAACCGTTAAAGAAAACGAGCCTGTTTTTGTGAGATAAACTTTATCTTTATTTCATGGATGAAGAACATGCTCATTTTTCTATAAAGAAATGGTCGTTAAATGATAGACCACGAGAAAAATTACTACATAAAGGAAGTTCATCACTTTCTGAAGCAGAGTTGATTGCTATTTTAATAGGTAGTGGAACTCGTAAAATGAGTGCTGTAGAGTTAAGTCGAATAATCGTAAATGATGCTGGTAATTCATTAGATTCTTTAGGAAAAAAGAGTCTGAAAGAATTGATGAAATACAAAGGAATAGGAGAGGCAAAGGCTATTACTATTGTTGCGGCACTAGAATTAGGTAAGCGCAGAGCAATGGAAATGCCTGTAGAATTACCAAAAATCACATCTTCTAATGATGCCTTTAAATTATTGCAACCTTTATTAGGAGAATTGCCACATGAAGAATTTTGGGTGATGTTACTGGATAACAGTCATAAAGTCTTAGAAAAAAGGAATATTAGTATAGGTGGTATTACCGGTACATTGGTCGATACGCGACTTGTATTTAAAAAAGCTATTGAAGCTGGAGCTGTTGCAATGGTTCTCTCACACAATCACCCTAGTGGTACCTTAAAACCTAGTTTACAAGACAAAGCACTTACTGTAAAACTAGTAGAAGCTGGAAAATTGTTAGATATAAAAGTGCTTGATCATTTGATTATAACGCAACAAGGTTATTATAGCTTTGCAGATGAAGGACTTATTTAATGATACTTATTTACTGTTCTCATATAACCTCTCGTAAAGAATACATCTTTAAACATGTTTTTAAGAGATTGATGCGGCAAGACTTTAAATTCACGTCAGATGTTAGTGAATTTGTAGGTCATTCTGGTGTTAAATTCAGCTATGGTACAAAACCATTAGGAGAGGAGCTTTTTATTTGGTCTCATGGGTTGCTGGATGATCATGGAATAGATGATTATGAAATAGAATATCATAGATGGGAAGAACTTCCTGTTTTTTTTAAAGCTCCTAATACCAGTACTATTCCATTTGACATTTTTGCGGCATCATTTTATCTTATATCCAGGTATGAAGAATACTTGCCTCAAGTAAAAGATGACATAGGTAGATATAGTGCCAAAGAAAGTGTCGCTGTTAAAGGTAATTTTATCATGCTACCGCTGGTTGATTTATGGGTGAGGAAATTTCTTAACATTATAAATCAAATATTTGATGCGACCCTTCAAAGAGAACAACAATTAAGTACTACAGTAGCTATTGAAGTTTCTTCATTTTATAAATATAAAAGTCGCGGTATAATCGATAATTTTTTGATGCTCCTACAGCATGTAAAACGATTAAAAATCAGACAGGCTTTTAACCAGATTTTTGTACTTCTAGGTATAAAACCAGACCCATATAATAATTATGAACGATTGATTGATGTCATAAGATCAAAATGGGATTATAAGCGCAAATCCCATATTTCAAATGAAGATATGATTTTTTTCTTCCATTTAGGAAGTTACAATCGTGTAGATAACGGTACTTCATACCGGTATAGAAAATATCAGGAATCAATCAAGAAAATAGGAGATTATGTAGATATAGGAGTACGCTATTCATTTTTCTGTGACGATAAAGAATTGAAGTCACAAAGTAAAAGGTACGAACAGATATCAAATAGGCCGTTAAGAAGGACAATGGCCGCATACTCTAAAATAGTTACACCAGGCCACTATAAAAGACTTGTAGAAACCGAAAAGCTAGAGGATTACAGTATGGGATATGAGAATATGCCTGGTTTTAGAGCTAGTACAAGTCATCCATTCTATTTCTATGATCTAGATTATGAAGTCCAGACGCCGTTGCTTATTCATCCATATGCATTACATTATAAGAGCATGTCAAGTAATATGCTCAATGGTCAAAAACAAATGGTAAAACAATTAAAGCAAAGAGTTAAAGAAGTTTCAGGTTCTTTTGTTATAATGTTTGATTATAGTCAATTTGAAAAAGGTTTGAAAAGTCATGCGACTACACTCTTAAAATATATTTATGAATAAGAAATTTGAAAACATTGAGCACATATTTTTTGATTTAGATCATACATTATGGGACTTTGATCTTAATAGTAAATTGGCTTATGACCAGATTTTCAAAGAATACCATATAGAGTTGGATTTAGATCATTTCATATCCATTTACGAGCCGTTAAATCTTCAATTTTGGAGAAGGTTTAGAGAAAATAAAATCTCTAAAGAAGATTTGCGTTACCAACGGTTAAAGACGGCTTTTGATGCTTGCAACTATTCTATTGAAGATGCAAAAATTAATCTTTTTGCAGATTTGTACATTAAATACCTTCCTAATTATAATCACTTATTTGATGGCTGTCTTGAATTGCTTGATATGTTAAAGCAAAAGTTCAAACTTCATCTCATTACAAATGGTTTTAATGGAGTGCAACAAAACAAAATTAGAAACTCTAATCTTGAAAAATATTTTGAAGTAGTCCTAACCGCAGAGAGTGCAGGTGTAAAAAAGCCTGATGCTAAAATATTTTATCAAGCCCTTGATCTTGCTGGAGCATCTGTAGAAAATAGTTTAATGATAGGAGATAGTTTTGAGGCAGACATAAAGGGCGCGCAAAATATAGGATTAGAAACTATTTGGTTTCATATCACTAATGAAGATATTCCTAATGATGAGGTAGTAGTGCACCATTTAAGTGAAATTCAGACTTTATTGTTGTAATCATAATGATCTTTCCATCTTTTTTGTAAAAAGTCTTTTTGAGATTGTTCTCTGGGATTATTGCCAGGCTCGTAAATTTTAGTTTTACTTATCTCTGATGGTAGGAAATCATAGAATGCAAAATTACCTGAAAAATCATGAGCATATTTATACTCATCACCATATCCTAATTCCTTCATAAGCTTTGTAGGGGCATTTCTTAAGCCTAATGGTACAGATAGGTCTCCAGTTTCTTTTACTAGTCTTTGAGCGTTTCCTATTGCAAGATAGCTTGCATTACTTTTTAATGATGTGGCTAGATAAATAGCACACTGACTTAATATAATTCTAGATTCAGGATAACCTATAGTAGATACAGCTTGAAAAGTATTATTGGCCATTATTAAAGCTGTAGGATTAGCATTTCCGATATCTTCAGATGCAAGTATCAACATTCTTCTAGCTATAAACTTAAGATCTTCACCACCTTCTATCATCCGTGCAAGCCAGTAAACCGCTGCATTAGG
>CAZBCH010000014.1:0-4266 GCA_964490235.1 uncultured Flavobacteriaceae bacterium
ACTGGAATGCCTAGCCGTATAGGATATCCTAACGAGCATCTTGCAGGAGATAGTGATACAGAAAGTACTAGTCCATTATTTGCAACTGCAGTAGGTCTGGTAATGAAAGGGCTAGAAGATCAGTTTGAAGAAGAGGTTGAAGAAGAAATTGAAGAAACAATAGCAACAGAAGTCAAAGAAAGTATAGAAGAAATTCAAGAAGAAGAACGTCCTTCAGTAACCGAAGAAATTAAAAAGAAAGGAATATTTGACTCGTGGGCAACTAAGTTTAAAGAATTTCTCGATAAGGCTGAGTAATCAGTCTTACATCAAAAAAATTAAAAGAAAAGAAAAGCAATTACCGTGATGTACGCATCACAAATGAATCCATAAAGTAGCACTATTATGAGTGAAGAATTTAACAGTATCGCTTTTGATTTACCTAAAAATAAATCAAATGTTATTAAAGTCATCGGTGTAGGTGGTGGTGGTAGTAACGCCATAAAACACATGTACCAGCAAGGAATTAAAGGAGTAGATTTTGTAATCTGTAATACAGATTCACAAGCGCTTGATAATAGTCCTGTACCTAATAAAATACAATTAGGTGTTACCTTAACAGAAGGTCTAGGAGCTGGTGCAAATCCTGAAGTAGGAGAACGTGCTGCGCAAGAAAGTATGCAGGACGTAAAAGCGTTGCTGGACTCTAATACAAAAATGGTTTTTATCACAGCAGGAATGGGCGGTGGAACTGGTACAGGAGCAGCACCAGTTATCGCACAGATTGCTCGCGATATGGACATTCTTACAGTAGGTATTGTTACTACACCATTTCATTTTGAAGGTAAGGTACGTAATGAACAAGCTCAAATGGGAATTGAAAAATTCCGTAAGAGTGTCGATTCTTTAATCATTATCAACAATAATAAATTGAGAGACGTTTATGGAAACCTAGGTTTCAAAGCAGGATTCTCAAAGGCTGATGAGGTACTTGCTACTGCCTCAAGAGGTATTGCTGAGGTTATAACAAATCACTACACTCAAAACATTGACCTGCGCGATGCTAAAACGGTACTTGCAAATAGTGGTACTGCAATAATGGGTAGTGCGCAATCTACAGGTTCTAATCGTGCTCAAGAAGGAATTCTTAAAGCACTAGATTCTCCTTTATTGAACGATAATAAAATATCTGGAGCAAAAAATGTTTTACTATTAATCGTTTCTGGAACTGAAGAAATCACGATTGACGAGATAGGTGAAGTGAACGAGCACATTCAAAATGAAGCTGGTGGCGTTGCAAACATTATCATGGGTGTAGGTGAAGATGAAGCTTTAGGAGATGCCATTTCGATTACAGTGATTGCAACTGGTTTTGATGCAGAACAACAGAATGAAATTTCTAACACAGAGGCAAAACGTATAATTCATACTCTTGAAGAAGAGCAACGTGCCACTGCTGTATTAAAGGAAAGTAATAACGATGTGTTGCCTGGCAAACTGATCATGGATCTTGAAGATGAGCAGGAAGAGGATACCGCTTTCGCGAAAGCGGAACAAGAAGCAAAAATCGTAAGGCCTTCACAACCTGCAGAGCCTTTAATTATCGTTCATGAGTTAGGTGATGAAGAGCCAGAAGATACTATCTCTCCTATGATGGAAGAGAACCCATTAATTCCTACAACAGAATTCATTGAGAATTTAAACGTAGTTTATGAAGAAGTGTTAGATAAAACTGAGGAATTTATTATTAGAGAAGTAAAGCCTGAAGTGGAGCATACGGTTAAAGAGCCTATTCAAGAAGAAGATAAAGATCAGTTTTTCTTAGATTTCGATATGCCTTTATCTTCACAATTGAAAGAAGAAGATGCTACAACAGTTAGGCATGAGTTAGAAGATATTGAAGTAAACGATCCTATAAATGTCGTTCCTGTCACTGAATTTTCTGATGAAGGCGTGAAAAAGTATTCTCTTGAAGATTATATGAATGTAGAAGAACAGTTAAATACTGCAAAACCTAAAGAATCTAATAGAGAAAATATAGTTGCAGAACCTGAAATTAAGATGGTGACTAAGGATGTACAATCTACCCATGTGCCTGAGCAACAAGAGATAGATCAAGATATAGATCCTACTGACTTACCATTAAATCAAGTCCTTGTGCAAAGAGCTGAAGAACGCAAACGTAAAATGCATGCATACAATTTTAAGTTCAAGAGTTCTCATAGATTAGATGAAATTGAAAAACAACCTGCGTATCTAAGGCAAGGAGTAAAGCTTGATAAATTACCAGAGGAAAATGATCGTTCTAGAACAACACTCTCTACAGATGAGAATAACGAGATCCAGCTGCGCTCTAGCAATAACTCTTTTTTACATGACAATGTAGATTAATAAATCAAATAATTTTATATCATTAACCCAAACGCTTTTATTAGTGTTTGGGTTTTTTTTATAAGGCAATTGTCTTATATATAGGTGTTTACTATGGATGTAATTTTATACCAAATTTAAATGGTATGAGATTTATAACAGTTTTGTTACTATTATTGATGGGTTCTTTAAATGCTCAAAAAGATTACCGTCATTTTCAGACTCCTGTGAAACAGCAAGGATCTCGTGGGACTTGTACTGCATTTGGAGTGGCAGCAGCACTAGAAAGTTTACCTGGTTTACCGTCAGATATTTCTGAGCAGTATTTATATGCTGCGCTCAAGTATTCACAGCCCAACACGCCATATTCTGAAGGTGATTATCTATTGAATTATATCAAATCAATCCAGCAATATGGTATAGTAAGAGAAGAAAAGTTGCCTTACAATCCACAAAAAATTAAATGGGAAGAATCACCACGAGAATTTACGAGAATGATTCAAGGTACAAATTTAGGAAAGGTGGGATTATATATGGCGAGTAAGTATGCTAGATATACCATTCCTAATGATGGTTATATCTATTATAATAAAAATTATGCCTCCATACCTCAAAATATAAAAACACATCTCGATAGAGGTACTACTGCAATAGCTATTAATTACGGCAATATCCATTTAAACAGCTGGATTTCACATTCTGGTGATTATCGATCGCCTTTAATGCCTTATTTCTCTGTTAATTATAAAGGAGAGCGAATTCATTATAGTGAGGCAATACAGCATTATCCAGGCAATTTAGCCGAAGATATGGCATCACAGAAAGTTCCTTACTATTATATCGATGAATATTCTATAGATAAAAACACAGGATTAAAAGTACCTAATTATGGAGGTCATGTGGTAGCTATTGTAGGCTATAACGACTTTGGTTTTATCTTTAAAAACTCATGGGGCTCAGATTGGGGTGATAATGGTTATGGTTACATTTCATACGACGCACACCGCTTAATGGCAAATGAAGCCTTGTTATTTAGTAAACCTATGGTGTATCGTCCACAACAAAAAATTAGGATTCATAATGCATTAGATATAAGACTTAAAACTACTGTATTTAATAAAAATCATAAGCCAGAATATAGTTTTTCTTTAACTACTGCAAATTCAAATGAATCTATAGAAGTTAAGAAAGCAACTTATAGGATCTATTATCCTTATTCTAATCAGCTCATAAATGAAACTTCTACCTATCAGACTGGTAGAGATCTGTTAACTATGAGTGCTTTTCCATTTAAAAATACGCTTATGCCTCCTGGATTCTTGTTTAAGGAAAAACCTGTGAAAGTAGAAGTTGCCTTAATAGATGTTTATGGCAATCAAATTGTAAAGACTTATCCAGCAGTATTTTTTGGTAATGATGAGTATATAGCTCAAAATTAAGGGTTCAGAATAATTATTCATGTTCGACAACATGTCTTTGGTGCTATAGATCATCAACAAAATGTTCTAGATGCCTAGATGTTGAAGATAATTTGTATTACCTAATGTGCTCTTCATCATTTTGATAGTTAAATTCTTACTTTTGTTAGAAATCTATGATTATGAGTTTAGAGAAAGATATAATGGTCGCTATGAAAGATGCGATGAAGTCAAAAGATCAAACTGCTCTTGCGGCATTAAGGGCTGTTAAAAGCGAGATATTACTTGCAAAAACATCTGGTGGCGATGATGCCCTAACTGAAGATGATGAAATAAAAATAGTTCAAAAACTAGTTAAACAACGCAAGGATAGTGCTCGTATTTTTTCAGAACAGAATAGAGAAGACCTTTCTGAACCTGAACTAGCACAAGCGGCAGTATTAGAAAAATTTCTTCCTGAACAAATGACTGAAGAAGAAATTGCTAAAGTAGTATCTGA
>CAZBCH010000015.1:0-3146 GCA_964490235.1 uncultured Flavobacteriaceae bacterium
CATCAACATTTCTTTTGATTACAGTCGTATTGAGCCTTATTGGAACACTAAACGCGTCGGCCAGTGATAAGCTATATAGAAGCTTATCTAACAAATCTTTCTTCCCTCTTCTGAAAGTTTCGATCGTTTTTTGGTCAGTCCCATTAACGGGAACACCGATATAAGGAACTAAATCTTTCAAATTATATAAAAGATGAGGATTCAGATTATACGTTACTGTATCAATACCAATTTTTAATCCCTTGCCTTTTGCGTATTTACAAAACTCAACTAAATCTGGCCAAAGTAGTGGATCTCCTCCTGATATTATGAGCTCTGTTGTTCCAGCATCTGCAATTTTATCCAATATTTCCTTGCATTGATTAATATCAATAACATCTGAATTAAAAATATTATAACAACCACGGCAAGTTAATGGACATCTGTTAAATACCCCCAATTCACTCTTGTGATAGTAGTTTTTGTAGGCTGAGGTCTCAGCATATCAATTACAGTTTCTTTCACTTCACTATATTCCTCAAGAATTTCTTCATTCTTGATCGAGTCAAACAACTCAAATGCTCTTTCTAGCTTTTCTCGATTTGGTAGTTTCTGCATTAACAAAGTTGCAGATTGAGCTTTTAATTTATCGTTGTTTGGGCTGATTTTTAGAGCATTAGATAATTTCTCTTCTAAAGCGGTTAGATTATCTACTGTGAAGTTTTCAAAATTTGTTCTATCTACAAACTCCTTATCTAGGTCAGTCTCTGCGTTATTATATTTTTCATTCCTCATTTTAATCCAATCAGTTGGCAAAATTTGTAGAGGCTCAAGTTTAATTTGAGGATTTTCTATATTCTTTTTTGCAAGTATCTCTAATTTATTGCTAAAAGAATAGGATATTCCTTCTGTACCTTTTGCTCTATACAATAAGTAGCCAATTGGTGAAGTATCTGCATAGCTACGGAATATCTTGTAAAGAACATCTTTTTGGCTGATTTCCATTAAATCTTCTGAATCCATTATTGCTATTGCTTCTCTAATTACAGTTCTTTGATTTTCACTTAGCATTCCAGGAGTGATTCTGTATGCGTGGTCGCTATTTAATACTCCTGCTTCAAAATCTGCTACCTTATTTAATTGTAAAACCAGGTTTACTTCTTCAAAGGTTATTTTCTCTATAAATTGAATGTTTTTCATTTTCCTTCTCCAAATTTATTATTTCAGTTCGTGGAGTGACAAATGCGTCCTCAGTTGCAAAATATGCCTGGTTAAGGAAAATTAAGATATTCGGTAAAAGACCATAATTATGCGATTAAGTGATATGCACGTAGTAATAGAAGAGGGTGAGTGACGCCATATATCTAAAGTAAGAAATTATTTACGAAAATATTTGCATAGAAAATGAAATTTAAGTAGTAATTGCTTAGAAGTTTTGAAAAAAAAGTAAAAATATTAATTAATACAGATATGAGTTATATCAGTTTTTAATTATTAGCCTAACATCTACTAATCCTTGCTTTTTAATCTGAAATTGAGTAGTTTCATAACTTAAGTTTAAATACATAGAGACATTATTAGTGTCAGATTTATTTGGCTTTGGTGCTGCGGAAAAACCTAGTGCCAAAGATAATTCTTATACAGCTAGCGATATCGAGGTCCTAGAGGGTCTTGAGCCTGTTCGCATGCGCCCTGGTATGTATATTGGGGGTACAGAGGAATCGGCGATGCATCATCTTGTTTCAGAAGTTCTTGATAATTCAATGGATGAAGCGGTTGCTGGTTTTGCTTCTAAAATAACCATAGAGATGTATGCTGATGGATCTATCTCAATTGGAGATAATGGCCGGGGTATACCAGTTGATAACCATCCTAAATTTCCTAAAAAATCAGCTTTAGAAGTTATCTTAACTACTCTACATTCGGGAGGTAAGTTTTCCGATAAAGCATACCAAACATCTGGTGGTTTGCATGGGGTTGGTATTTCAGTTGTAAATGCGTTGTCAGAGAATCTGACAGTTGAGGTTTTCAGAAGCGGTACTTCCTATACTCAAAAATATTCTAAAGGAATACCTCAGACAAAGTTAGAAAAAGCTTCGGCTCTTAAAAAACTAAAAGGAACAAAAATTACCTTTAGTCCTGATTATAGCATCTTTGATAAATCAATTTCTTTGAAACCTAAAAAGATTTATGATTTAGCTAAGTCAAAAGCGTATTTGTATAAAGGAGTTGAGATCCATTGGGTTTGTGCTCCGGATCTTGTGAAATCTGAAGATGTTCCAACTAGTGACGTAATACATTTTCCCAATGGTTTAAAGGATTATTTAGATTCTAAACTAGATAAAAATAAGATTATAGGTGGAGAGATTTTTTCCGGTAGCGCTGAAATAAAATCAGAACATATCAAAATTGAATGGGCCATGTGTTGGCATGAGAATGTTGATTTTGTAAAATCT
The DNA here is from genome assembly GCA_964490235.1 of uncultured Flavobacteriaceae bacterium. GTDB lineage: Bacteria > Bacteroidota > Bacteroidia > Flavobacteriales > Flavobacteriaceae > Nonlabens. Next base: position 2,436 of record CAZBCH010000015.1, read on the forward strand.
TACTGTAATACAATTCCAACTCCTCAGGGCGGAACACATGAGCAAGGTACAAGAGCTGCTTTATCGCGTGGTGTTAAGATTTACGGCGAAATGACTGGCTTAAAAAAAGTATCACAAGTAACTGCTGATGATATTTTAGAATCAGCTTGTGTTATGCTTTCTGTTTTTATTAAAGAACCAGTGTTTCAAGGGCAAACTAAAGAAAAGCTGGTTTCAAGAGGGATTGCAAAACACGTAGAAAATAGCATTAAGGATCATTTTGACCATTGGCTTAGTGGTAATAAAAAATCCTCGGATAGTTTAATTCAGCATTTTATTAATAATGCAGAATATAGGTTAAGTCGTAAAAATGAGCGAAGTGTAAATCGTAAGACTGCAATACAAAAATTAAGGTTACCAGGCAAGCTTGCGGATTGTAGTAAGACTAGTTCAGAAGGAACTGAATTATTCTTAGTTGAGGGTGATTCAGCTGGCGGATCTGCAAAGCAGGCAAGAGATCGCCAGACACAAGCTATTTTGCCACTTCGCGGTAAAATTTTAAATGTTGCTAATGCAGCTTCCGGTAAAATTGCTGCAAATCAAGAAATACAAGATCTAGAAGTTGCATTAAATTGTGGGTCACTGGGTAATTATCGCGAAGAAAACTTACGTTATGAGAAAGTAGTGATTATGACAGATGCTGATGTTGATGGCGCTCATATCGCATCATTA
>CAZBCH010000016.1:0-7848 GCA_964490235.1 uncultured Flavobacteriaceae bacterium
TTCGCAATGTCTAGAATCGGATCATCAATTCCCATTTTATCCAAAATTTCATCAGCCGACTTTTTAATAATCTTTGCTCTTGGATCAAAATTCTTGTAAACTCGGTGACCAAATCCCATTAAACGGAATGGGTCATTTTTATCCTTTGCCTTAGCCATGTATTTTTTAGTATCTCCACCGTCTTCTTTGATAGCTTCCAGCATTTCTAAAACAGCCTGGTTTGCACCACCATGTAGTGGTCCCCATAATGCATTTATACCTGCACTAAGACTTGCAAATAATCCAGCATGAGAAGAACCTACAATACGTACTGTACTTGTAGAACAGTTTTGCTCATGGTCTGCATGAAGAATTAATAATTTATCTAATGCATTTGAAACGATAGGATCAATTTTGTACTCGCTATTAGCCTTTTTAAACATCATTTTTAAGATGTTATCTACATAGCCTAAATTGTCATCACCATAATCAAGTGGCTGACCAGTACGTTTTCTTAAAGCCCAAGCAACAAGAACTGGGAATTTACCCATGATCTTAACTATTGCATTGTACATATCTTCTTCACTATCTACATTTACAGAAGATGGATTAAAGGCCATTAATGCACTTGTTAATGAAGAAAGCACACCCATAGGATGGGCTGATTTAGGGAAACCGTCTAAAATTTTCTTAACATCTTCATCTACGTGAGATTGCGCTTTAATATCATTATGAAACTTCTCTAATTGTGATGAGGTAGGCAATTCACCAAAAATTAATAAATAAGCAACTTCTAGAAAGTCAGCTTTATCAGCTAGTTCTTCAATAGAGTAGCCTCGATATCTTAGAATACCTTCTTCTCCATTTAAAAACGTAATAGCACTTGTGCAACTACCTGTATTTTTATAACCAGGATCAATTGTGGTAAGTCCACCTGTTGCTCCTCTTAACGTTTTTATATCTATTGCTTTTTCATTTTCTGAGCCAGTGATAACAGGAAACTCGTATTTCTTACCATCAAACTCTAATATTGCCTTGTCTGCCATTGTTAATTTTTCAGTTTTGTGCCTACGAAAATACGGCACATCCTTTGATTTTCACATTATTTGGTAAACGAAGTGAGTTACTTTAATAAAATTTTAGTTTTTATTACATCGTTATAGTTAGTTAGGTGGTAAAAAGGTATAAAATTAACAAGAATAAAGGTGGTTATTTCTGCTTTCGCGAAAGCGAGATAAAATAAAAACGACGACCTATTAAGGTCGCCGTTCAGCAATTTGTGAGTACCAAAAACTAACAAATATTACTTTACAATTATTTTTACTGTTGCAGTCTCATCTTGAGTTTGCACTTTTAAAATATACATACCAGAACTTAACTCTAAAGATGGCTTAATGGTAAAAGTGTTATCAAAATCGGTCACTACAGAGTATACTTGCTGACCAAGTGTATTAAATAAAGACATTGTAACTTCTTTACCTGATAGATAATCACTTCTTAATACAAACGAATTTCCAGTAACTGGATTAGGATAAACTGATAAACTATTTGTTAAAGAAATCCCTTCTAAACTTAGGGTAGTATTACTATATTCTATGTAAAATCTATCGGTATTACTACCGGCTGTAGATACTGTAAAAGGAACATTATTTATACCATCTTGCAATAAAGTACGCTGTCCCGATTCTTGATCTACAAGTGTCGCCTGCAATCCAGCACCTAATGCCACCTCAATTTCAAAATTATAGGTGGATGATCTATAGTTAGACAAATGTAAATTTGTGCGTTCATTTACTACAGGTAATTGTTTTCTATTTATACTTAACAAATCACCATTTACTACTGATGCAAGCGACTCATCTATATTAGTAAACTTATATGCATCTTGAGTAGTTATAGCATTATCAAATGCAGAATCAAATTGTAATATTGTTTGATCTAATAAATTTGAACTAGTGGCATCTTTCAAGGTAATACTTAAGAAAGAATTTTGATTAAAAGAACTAAAGACCTGTGTTAAATCTTGATCTACTGCTTTATCACTCTCTCTAAACATAATGTTTGAAGGTCCTGTAGTAGGAACAAAAACAGATTGCCCTGGTTGTAAAAATTTATTTGCATCACTACTAGACGGTAACGCCATACCATCACCCATTGTTACATCTACAGTTACATAAGCACCTCTAGTATTAATATTAGGGTCCCACACATACATAAAAGTCGAATTTAATCCCGAAGTACTAACATCATTAAGAACTTCTTCAAAATCTACAATTGCCTGGTATGGGTTTGCTATCATGGCAAATTCTCCATTTGAAGTTGTAAAGCTATCTGAATAATCTCCTTTATGTACTGTTCCACTAGATCTTAAAGTGGTATTTGTAGGTGTCGTGTTATTATCTGTTAAATCTACAGTACGATCTCCTCTTACAAACATTCTTAATGGAACACCTACTTGAAGAGTTGCTATATTTGTATTAGTGAATGCTGTCCATGCAAGATTGTCATTGTCAAAGGTGAATAGCGATCTGGCACCAGAACTGTTTATATCAAATCCATTTGCAGTTGTCCCACCAGTAATATGTGTTCCAAATCCAGGACTATTAGAACCTCCTTCTTGCCAGTGTTCTCTGATAGAATTTGTAGAGTTTACCGAAGAAGCCAAGAACCTATAGGCTCTTTTTGCTGGGATAAACTGTTCCACATTTGCGTTACCATTTATTGTGGCGTTTTGAGCATTTCCTAACTGTCCTGTTGTCATTGCGTTACTTTTAAATGTTACATTATCATTTAAAAATAAGGTAGACGATTGAGGAAGTAACACGTTGTAAATATTTGTAGTTGCGTTAAATGAAAGACCACTTGTATTGTTAACCTCTATTGTTCCTAGTTCTAACACTCCTGTTCCAGATATGGTTTGTGCTGTTGTATTATTTATTATAACATTACCATCTCTTCCATCTAACACACCGTCTACTGATAAACTTCCATTAATAGTAAGTGATGTGTTTGTTGCTATGTCTAATACTCCTCCAAAAACTGATAGATCGTTTATCGCTGAGTCTAGAGTTATAGGCGCTACTCCAGAAAGTACATGAGCTGTCAAGCTACCAGTATCTGCGGTAGGTGCAAACGGCTCCCATGACATACCATCATAAGTAAGCACTGGATCGTTAATCGTAATAGCAAACGTTTGTCCTTCTAATAATGTGTTAGAACCTCCTAAAACGGTATAACTAAACGAGTCTGCATTTACAAGCTCTGTAGAATCGTGGACATATTGTACAAGACTATTGTTCAAATCACCTTGAGTAAATGTATCGCCTACATTTAAGTTCACGCCATTAAGTTGAACCTGACCATAAACAGTGTTATTAGTTATAACATAAATTAAATTTGCATTAGTAAAATCTGCTTGCGCAGACCTGAGTAGTGTTTGATCAATAGTATTAGTAGCATTATAATCAGTAACAAGGCCTAAATTCCTGTTGTTATCAATATCATTAACATATTGTAGTCTACCACATACGGTTACAGAAAACTGGTTAAATGTCCCTACACCTCTAGTACCAGCAGTCCTATCTGTTGCTAATAGTACCCAATCTCCTTGTGCACTTAAACCGTTGAATCTTGAAAAGGCCTGACCAGGTCTTTGATTACCAGTAAGAGCTCCGGTATATCCAGGATTACATCCAAAATTTTGAGTTCCTTGATCACTAACAGTTAAATTAAAGTTACGACCAGCTGCACATTCACGATTGTAAACTTCAGAGAACCTTCCTGAAGGTGCACTTAATTGCATCTTTATATCACCAGTATCACCATGAGTAGCATCCATGTAGAAGCTTAAATTTGTAATTTCAATATCATCAGGTACGTTTACAATTGCACTCACCGCATTCACACTGGTATTCCATTCATTTTGTCTATTAGCAGGCTGTGCAGTATTTATATAAGTCTCATTATCGTAAACTCTACAAACATCTTGAGCAGTTTGAAATGACGAGATACTCGCACTTTGACCAGTAGAACAATCATTAGAAGGTGTTACTCGCCAGTAATAAATAGTACTATGAACTAATGAAGAAGGTTGATAGGAGTTTTGAAAAGTAACAGTACTAGATTCTACTATAGATGAAAAGTTACTTGATTCAGATATTTCAATTAAATAACTCGATGCACTTTCAAGATCAATCCATTCTAATACTGGATTTGCTACTTGATTGCCTGCGCCGTTCATAGGACTAGTCTGTATGACATCACCTATACTATTATCGAAAACCTTAAAACTAAAATCCTCAGATATAGTAACAGATGTTGTTTGCGCTTGCACACTAAAGTCGTACTTTCCAGCATCAACATTAGAAGTACCAATAATGGTTACATTCACATTAGCATCAACAGATGTATTGCTAGGTGAAAAAACAGCAGTCAACCCTACAGGTAATCCTACAGCTGTGAAATTAACAGTCTCATTAAAATTAGGAGCAGCATTATAGGTAAATGAAAAAGATCCATCATTAGGACTACAAGACGAAAAATCATTTGTTGCAGCAGTTAATTCAAAAGTCCCTTCTTTAATTTTAAAGTTCCCATTATTTACGTTGAAGAAATAGTTACCTACCGCTTCCACCATAATTCTAGCGTTATCTGTCTTTGTTCCTACTGGTATTGTAACATTAGCCGATCCTATATTGCCTACCGCTGCTGCAAGAGTTACTGGATAAGTATAACCTCCATCTAGAGAAAGCAATATATTAACCTCAGTAGCCAGCTCAACTCTATTAGTTCCAGCTACGTCCCATGTAACCGACTTTGTTTCTCCTTCGTGCCATATTTCAGTGGATAAAGGAGTATTTACTACAAAAGGACCAACTACTGTTCTAGGTTTGACTATCACTTCTCCTTGATCGGTCTGACCTCCATTAATATTATTATCTCTTATAGTACAGACAAATCTCATATCTCTCGATACTGAATTAAGTGTTTCCCAGATATCATCTGTTCCATTAAGCACTTCCTCAAGGTTTGGAAAATATCTTGTGGGATTTGTAGTAGCAAATTTAGATCTAAACATAGGCCCTGCAGTGTTAGTACTTACAGGAGGCTGCGGAGCTCCAGTATCTGCATAGATACCAGTATCCCATTGCTCCCAGTTATAGGTGTAAACCTCTCCAGGATCCGGAGCTTGCCCAGAGGCAGCAGTAAGTTTAAAAGGAGTAGAAATCGGTAAAAATTTTTCAATTAAATCATTTGATTCAGGAGCAGATGGATTAGCACTATTGGGATTAATTTCATCGTCACAAATATCATTATCAATAGAAAAATGCATTTGTTCCAAACTAACTGCATGAAAATAGGCATCTGAATTGTCTTGAACGTTAGGAGCACATATTCCAGCATATCCCATAATAGTAGAAGCACTTCCAGTTTCAAATGGTTGAGAAGAAGGACTGCCGCCAAAACATCCGTTATAAAACGTATGGCTTGCACCATATTGATGACCTATTTCATGACATACGTAATCGATATCAAAGGGATCAAACTCTGGTGTAACAATTCCCGTTACACCTCTTGCTTTACCTGAACCGCAAGGGCTTGTTCCTGCAATCCCACCACCACCTGTGGAGAAAACATGACCGATGTCAAAATTTGAGGAACCTATTACATTGTTGAGATTTGTTTGATTTTCACCTAGCATTGCAGATCCAGAGTAGTTACTATATGGATCTGTTTGAGAATTGGTATAAATGATGCTACTATTATTTCCTATTAAAGAAAACCTCATAGACATTTCTAGTTCATAAACAGAATTAACTCTCGTAAGCGTAACTACTATTGCTGCAAGTGCATCAGCTACAGCATTTCCATTTGATGCATCTCCATCATCGTGATAAGCCGTATATTCTGCAGTAGCTGCTATTGCAATTTCATAAGTTCTAAAAACTCTATCTCTAAAAGCTTTAGTTGTTAAATTTGATTCAATTTCTTCCATAACAAGTGAATCGACTTCATCTTGTGTATGACATTCAAAATTATCATCACTAGCTCTATTCAAGTTTTTTCTATTATAAACCATTATAGATTCAGGAGACACTTTTGAAAAATGATCCATATAAAGAATCTTTTCTCCAGTTACTAATCCATGAAAACCTTTAGAAGTAATTGTAAAATAAATTTTATTTAAAGGGTTTTGATGACTTTGACCTACAAATGAGGTGATCTTAGGATACTGTGCTTGTAATTCTGGAGAGACAGTACCTGAAGTATACACGCCAAAGGTTTCAAACTGATTATTTTCTAATGGAAAATCAATATTAATAGCTGCTCCACCAGAAAAACGATCCACAGCATTTGTTAGCCTGTCGGCAAGTGCATTTACATCAATTTCATATACATCATATTTATTAGGTTGTATAGGTCTTAAATGATCAGCTATTTTATCTAATTGTGAATTGTTTGCTGGCTGCCATATCGTTTGAGCAGTCGTAATAAATGGTAACATCACCAACGCGGTGAGAAGTAATAATTTATTCATTTGTAATTAGTTTTTGGAATCACAAATAAACAACACGTCAACGTATAATTATACTTTTAGACGTTAAAAATGAAATTTAAGCCATAATATATGCTTTTAATCGATGTTTTAGTTTTTGTAATTAAAAAAGCCACCTTAAAAGATGGCTTTCAATCTCGCTTTCGCGAAAGCGTAATTCTAAACTAACAATTTATAATTGAAATGCATCACGTCCAGGATAATATGCTGAGTCATTCAGCTCTTCTTCAATACGCAATAATTGATTATATTTTGCCATACGGTCTGATCTTGATGCAGATCCTGTTTTGATTTGACCAGTCGATAAGGCCACTGCCAAATCTGCTATCGTATGATCTTCTGTCTCACCACTTCTATGAGACATTACCGAAGTATAGCCAGCCTTATGTGCCATAGTTACTGCTGCAATTGTCTCGCTTAAAGTTCCAATTTGGTTAACTTTAATAAGAATAGAGTTTGCAATTCCGTTTTTAATACCTTTTTCTAGACGTTCAACATTTGTGACAAATAGATCGTCACCTACTAATTGCACTTCATCACCAGCTGGATCAGTAAGAATCTTCCAGCCATCCCAATCGTTTTCATCCATTCCATCTTCTATGGAAATTATAGGATATTTACTAGCAAGTGAAGCAAGATACTCTGCTTGTTCTTTGCTAGAACGGATAACGCCGCTATCACCTTCAAATTTTGTGTAGTCATATTTGCCGTCTACAAAAAATTCTGCTGCTGCACAATCTAAGGCAATCATTACATCCTTACCAGGCGTATAGCCAGCATTTTCTATTGCTTTTAAAATCGTATCAAGAGCGTCTTCTGTACCATCTAAAGTAGGTGCAAAACCACCTTCATCGCCTACTGCTGTACTAAGACCGCGATCGTGCAGAACTTTCTTCAAATGATGGAAGATTTCGGTTCCCATTTGTAACGCGTGTGAAAAACTTTCAGCTTCTACAGGCATTACCATAAATTCTTGAAATGCTATAGGAGCATCACTATGAGAACCACCATTGATGATGTTCATCATAGGAACTGGAAGCTTACAAGCACTTATTCCACCTATATATTTATATAAAGGCTGATTTAATTCATTTGCTGCAGCTTTAGCACATGCTAAAGAAACTCCTAAAATTGCATTGGCTCCTAAATTTGCTTTATTAGGAGTACCGTCTAAATCAATCATTAATTGATCTATTGCGTTTTGCTCAAAAACAGAAACTCCTAAAAGTTCTTCTGCAATAGTATTGTTTACATTTTCTACAGCTTTTAAAACTCCTTTACCCATGTAATCTTTACCACCATCTCTAAGTTCT
>CAZBCH010000017.1:0-2999 GCA_964490235.1 uncultured Flavobacteriaceae bacterium
AAGAAAAGTAAAAAGAACAAACTCAATCTTGAGGAAGAAAATGATGGTAGATAACTTATGATTGAAGTAAGAAAAATAGATTCAAAAAAGGATATCAAAAAGTTTGTCCAGTTTCAAATGGACTTATATAAAGATAACGAATATTTTGTACCACCTATTGTAAAGGATGAGCTCGATGTCTTTAACCCTAATAAAAATCAAGTATTTAAGAATGCTCAATGCTGGATGTTTCTTGCTTACAAAGATGGGAAAATTGTAGGTCGTATTGCAGCATTGATCAATCATATAGAAATTAACGAGCAACAAAAACGTAAGATGCGTTTTGGCTGGTTAGATATGATTGACGATATAGAAGTTACCAAAGCGCTGCTTGCCGAAGTAGAAAAACTAGGTAAAGAGCTGGATCTAGAATTTATGGAAGGACCAGTAGGCTTTTCTAATATGGATAAAGCTGGTATGCTTATTAAAGGTTATGATGAGCTCAGTACCATGATTACCTGGTACAATCATCCTTATTATAAAGAACATTTAGAAACTTTAGGTTTTGAAAAAGCTGCAGAATGGGTTGAATTTAAATTTAAACCGCCGGTTCCTATTCCTGATAAGATCAATCGCTTTGCAGATATTGTAGCAGAACGTTATCAATTAAAAACCTTACAATTCAATACTACAAAAGAGATTTTACCTTATGTAGATGAGATGTTTGATTTATTGAATAAAACCTACAGTAGTCTAGTGACTTATGTACCTATTCAACAATATCAAATTGATTTATATAAAGAAAAATATTTACCATTTATCAATCCAGATTTTATAGAACTTGTGGTCGATAAAGATGGAAAATTAATAGGTTTTGCGATTACAATGCCTTCATTTTCTAGAGCTTTACAAAAAGCTAATGGAAAATTATTCCCTTTTGGTTTTTTACATTTACTTAGAGCCAAAAAGAAAAATAACGAAGCAGCATTTTATTTGATAGGTATTGATCCACAATATCAAGGTAAAGGTGTTACTGCAATGATGTTCAGAAATGTGATTGTTAATTTCATGGAATATGGTATTACAAAGTGTGAGACCAATCCAGAACTAGAAGATAATCTTGCCGTGCAAGCTTCTTGGAAAAATTACGATCCTATTCTACATAAAAGAAGAAGAACGTATAAAAAGCTTTTGTAGCTATTTGGTATTCGATTTATTTTATTACAAATCCATCTCAAATGTAGTTTCATAAAACAAGTATTAAATTCCCACATATTGTAATGATAATAATCCTTATGTGACCTAGAAGAAAAAATATATGAAACTTACCTTACAACTTGCTGCTATTTATAATTTAATATGGGGTGCATGGGTAGTTCTTTTCCCTAATCATTTTTTTGAATTAGTAGGTATGCAACCGCTTAATCATCCTATGGTATGGCAAGGCATGGGAATGGTGATAGGTGTTTACGGATTAGGTTACTGGTGGGCTAGTTACAATCCTATGAAACACTGGCCTATTGTAGCTGTAGGATTTCTAGGAAAGATTTTTGGACCGATAGGTTTCTTATTCAACTATATGCAAGACATCGTTCCCTTTGAGTTTATATATACATTGATAACCAATGATTTCATCTGGTGGATTCCGTTTTTCTTGATTCTTAAAAAAGTACATACCGATTATAAATGGCAACTACGATAAAAAGAAAGCTACTACTCTACTCTTTTGTCGTGTTTTATGCATTTGCAGGAATCATGCATTTCATTACGCCAGAAGTATATCTAGAAGTCAGACCAGACTGGTTAGGAAATAAAGAGGTACTAAACTATGCCGCAGGTTCAGTTGAAATTACCGTCGCAACTTTAGCCTTATTCCAGTCTACTAGAAAATATGCCGGCTACCTCACAATAGTTATGCTAGCTGCATTTATCATTTCGCATGTCTATTTTATCCAGGTAGGAAGTTGCGCCGGCGACCTATGTATTCCAGAATGGATAGGATATTTCAGGCTAATTGTAATACATCCATTGCTTATGTATTGGGCATGGAAAATATCTAAACTATGAGCATATTACCTTTAATTCAATTATTTATCGATTTTGGACTTGTTGTTCTAATATGGATGGTGCAATTGATTATTTATCCTAGTTTTTTACGATTTGAAAGCCATTCTTTAGAAAATTGGCATTTAACATATACAGGCAGGATTACTGTTATTGTTGCGCCATTAATGATTGCTCAAATTGCTCTTGCTGGATTTTTATTAATTACAGGAACAAGTTATAACTCGTTAGAAATTCTAGCATTGGGTCTAATAATTTTAAATTGGTTACTTACCTTCTTTATTTTTATACCCTACCATCAAAAGATAGATCTACAACCAGCAGATAAAATGGTACAACGTAAATTAGTGAGAAGTAACTGGATCAGAGTTGCGCTCTTTTGCCTGACACTCCTGTGTCATGTGCTTCTTTATCTAGTATTCTGACATTGTTATTCATGTCATGCAATATTTTTTTACTTCAAATATTTTGGAAGTTCATTTCGCTTTCGCGAAAGCGAGACAACCTTAAATCTAGCAAAAATCACATTTTTTTTAAAATTTTGTAGAACCTTGATTCCCTTAATAAACAGGCTTTTTAATCAAATACGTAACAAAATCCTAACTTTTACGTTACTTAATATGTAACAGTTTTTCATCTTAAACGACTAACAAATTGTAGTGAAAGTCGCATTATTGCTAGTCTGATAGTATGTCAGAAACAGTAGCTTTGGTATGATTTTTGCTATATATAAAATATCTGACAAAGGCTGTCAGGTCATTAATTTTTTAATCTTTATTATTTAAATGAGACAACTCAAAATCACCAAACAGGTTACAAACCGTGAATCAAAATCGCTGGATAAGTACCTACAAGACATCTCTAAAATTGATTTGATCACTGCAGAGGAAGAAGTGGAACTGGCACAGCGCATTAAGAAAGGTGATCAGAGAGCTCTTGAGAAGTTGACCACCGCA
>CAZBCH010000018.1:0-1974 GCA_964490235.1 uncultured Flavobacteriaceae bacterium
TGTCAACAGCACTTAAACAATCGTCAAAAAGGAGTATTTGCGGTTTTTTAATGATGGCTCTTGCGATGGAAACACGCTGTTTTTGTCCGCCACTTAAGGTAATGCCTCGTTCTCCTAATACGGTTTCATAACCTTTTGTAAAATTGGTTATATTTTTATGAACTACAGCGTTTTTTGCAGCAGCTTCAATATCTTCCTGTGAGGCGTCTTTTTTACCAAATGCGATGTTGTTACCTATCGTGTCTGAAAATAAGAAAGCATCTTGTGGTACATATCCTATAGAACTTCTTAAATCGTCAAGATTAAGAGAAGTGATTTCTATATCATCAATTAAAAGAGATCCATTTTCAATATCGTAGAGTCGACCTATGAGTTCAAGAATGGTCGATTTTCCACTACCAGTTTTACCTAGTATGGCAAGAGTTTTACCAGCTTCAATCTCAAAAGAAATGTCTTTTAAAGCATGAATATTAGTGTCTTCATAAATAAAGTTAACCTTATCAAATTTAATGGCTCCTTTTACCTTAGTAGGTGATTCATTTAAATTTTGAATAGCAGGTTCAATTTCCAGAAATTCATTGATTCTCTTTTGGGAAGCTTCTGCCTGCTGGATCATATTAGTTACCCATCCTACAATAGCAACTGGCCAGGTAAGCATGTTGACGTATATTAGAAACTCTGGAATAGTTCCTACATCGATTACTCCATCTATAACTTGTTTACCACCTATATATATAACCATTATATTGCTCAACCCTATGAGTAAAACCATTAATGGAAAAAATAATGCCTGTATACGGGCTAGATCAATATTTTTATCCTTACTATCATTTGCAACATCTGTAAACTGCTCAGTCATTTGAGGCGCTAGGTTGTATGCTTTAATGACTGATATACCGCTAAAGGACTCTTGAGAGATCGTGTTTAAATTAGATAAATACTCTTGAACCAAAGTAGATCTTTTATTGATCTCTCTACTAATTACATAAATAGCAATAGATAGTATAGGTAATGGTACTATTGTATAAACAGCTAGAGTAGGAGCAGTATTAATCATCGCAGGGATAACAACTGCAAAAAGAGTAAGCATATTTATACTATACATAATTGCAGGTCCCATATACATACGTACTTTGGACACGTCTTCACTTATGCGGTTCATTAAATCACCGGTCCTGTTTTGTTTGTAAAAACCTAGAGAAAGCCTTTGATATTGCTGATAAACAATATTTTTGAGGTCATATTCTAGATGCCTTGAGACAACAATAATAAGTTGTCGCATAATAAAAGTTAGTATTGCCGCTAGCAATGTAGCGCCTAGAATATAAAAAATATACAAAGTAAGTTGATCGCCTATAACCTCTTGCTGGGCTTTATTTGCGTTAGTATAATCATTTAAAAGATTGATGATCTTTCCTACGTATTTAGGCAATACAAGAGATAAAACTCTAGAAACTATTGTCACTATTATACCACCTATAAGTTGCCATTTGTATTTGGCAAAGAGTTTATTGAGCTTTTTGAGTTCTTTCATTGATGATCTTACTGCAAGTAAAAATTATTTTAATAACAAAATGGGGAAATTAAGCATGGTAAATTGTTAAATCCCTAAAATGAAGTTATTTTTGCACGCTTTTTAAAAACTAACAAAAGCTCATAATTTTCTTTTTATGTCTCAAGAATTTGACTCCTTAGAACAGCTTATTAATCAAGATCCAGTCTTTGGACAGGTTTCATTTGATAATCACGAACAAATTGTTTTTTGCAACGACAAAGATACAGGATTGAAAGCCATTATAGGAATCCACAATACGGTTTTAGGACCAGCATTAGGTGGTACTAGAATGTGGCAATATGAAAATGAATGGGCAGCACTTAATGACGTGTTGCGATTGTCACGTGGTATGACTTTTAAAAGCGCTATTACTGGCCTTAATTTAGGTGGAGGAAAAGCAGTGATTATAGGAGATGCCA
>CAZBCH010000019.1:0-3230 GCA_964490235.1 uncultured Flavobacteriaceae bacterium
TAAAGTCTTCAGCAGGGAATAAAAATACTTGATCCTCTTTTTGCGTATAATTAAGATCTTTAAAAACTAGTTGGGTGAAAAATTCTTCAATTTCCATTTATAAATATTTACAGCAGCAAAGGTACTTCTATCTTACCTGACTTTTACATTATATATCTTTATGATTTGGTTGTTTTTTGACCGCTTTCGCGAAAGCGTAATCATTATAAAACTGCAGTTTTAAATCTCAACTACCAGATGTAGAATTAGCATCAAATTGTGCTTTTACATGAGGTTTATTTAAATCAATCAGTGTAAAAATACCAAGTATGATTCCCAAAACACCTGATATACAATTTATAATCGCTATTGCAAATACAAAATTGTAATTGCGTCGCTCTCTTAAATATTTACTAGCGAGTATGGTTAAAATTCCTAAAATAACCGTAATTAAAAATCCGAAACCACCTATTATTATAATAAATGTACCAGGATTAAAAGGCATATCTGATTGATTATCTATAGGTGCAAACATTAAAGCAGATCCTAAAAATATGTACAACAAGAAAAACAAGGACAGTAAAATGGTTAGGATACCTTTTACTAAATGTAGGGTTGCAAATGTGTTGATATTATCAGTAGGCATATAATTATAATATTGCTGCTGATATTGTTGTTGTTGAGAGTGTTGTTGATTTTGGTGGTCTGTGTTTTCCATAAAGCACTAATTTATTTATAGGTAGCTTTGTTACAACCATTGTTACATCATCCACATAATTTAAATTAAAAATATTACAATTATCTCTTTTATAAATTTATAAGAAAGGTAGGCTGTTTGAGTTAAAAAATATACTCAAGACTGAGCGATCATGTTATACAAATAGACTGCAAAATCCTACCTTTGCATTATGTCAGATATTACAGGAATACGCATCAATAAGTTTTTAAGTGAACAAGGTTTTTGTTCTAGACGTGCAGCAGATAAGCTTATCGAGCAAGAGCGCGTTACCATTAACGGTAAAGTACCAGAAATGGGAACTAAGGTGATGCCACAAGATCAAGTAGCTGTAGATGGTGAACCTATTTCTAAAAAGAAAGAAAAACCTGTCTATCTAGCTTTTAATAAGCCCGTAGGAATTGTTTGCACTACTGACACAAGAGTCGAGAAGGATAATATAATAGATTTTATTAATTATCCTACGCGCATTTTTCCCATAGGAAGACTGGATAAAATGAGTGAAGGGCTTATATTTCTTACTAATGACGGCGATATTGTCAATAAAATTTTACGCTCTCGTAACAATCATGGAAAAGAATATATCGTGACTGTAGATAGAAGTATAGACGATCGCTTTATACAAAGAATGTCGTCAGGTATACCTATCCTTGATACGGTAACTAAAGAATGTGAAGTAGAACAAATAGGTCGTAAAACATTTAGAATCGTTCTAACTCAAGGTTTAAATAGGCAAATACGTCGCATGTGTGAATATTTAGATTATCGTGTTACAAAATTAAAGCGTGTTCGTATCATGAATGTTAAACTAGATATACCACATGGTACCTATCGAGATTTAACTAAAGAAGAACTGGATGAACTGGATAGACTTACTAGTCAGAGCTCTAAAACCTTCAATTCATAGCTAGTACGAGTTAAAGTTTCTAGAAGTTATTGTAACATTTTTATCTTTAGTACTTCTAATAAAACAAAAACTCATGAAAAAGGTCTTCTTTTCAACTTTTTTACTTCTATTCATTTATGCGCAAGCTCAAAATGAAAAAGCTCAAAGAATAGACAGTCTATTTACTGCGATGAACCAAAATAATGAGTTCAATGGAGTGGTGCTTTTTGCCGAAGACGGTAATGTCATTCATAAAAAGGCCTATGGAATTGCAAACTTTGAAACTAATGAACCGCTTACTACTGCATCAGTTTTTGATCTAGCTTCAGTTTCTAAGCAATTCACCGCTATGGGAATAGTGATTCTTAAAGAGCAAAGAAAACTAGAGTTTACTGATCCTATTTCAAAATATATTCCTGAATTAGGTTTTTATCCGTCTATCACTATCGATCATCTGCTCACGCATACTTCTGGTTTACCAGATTATATGAGTTTAATGAGTGAACATTGGGATCACAGTAAAATAGCTACAAATAAAGACGTTATAGAAATGATGGCACTTAAAAAGCCATCACTGTTATTTGAACCAGATGCTGAGTATGAATATTCTAATACAGGATATTTAATATTAGCGAGCATCATTGAGAAAACTTCAGGAATGAGTTATGGTGATTTTCTATCAAAATATATATTTCAACCTCTGGAAATGAAAGCGACGGTAGTAAATAGACCACGATTTGCACCTAAAGAAATTCCCAATCTCTCTAAAGGTCACGTAAATGGAACAGATGGTAGTCCTGTTATTATTGACAGTTATGGAACTGATCAAGTTGCTTATTTTCTAGATGGAATAGTAGGTGATGGAATGGTTAATTCTACTGTAGATGATTTATATAAATGGGATCGTGCCTTGTACAAAGACAAGTTGATCTCTTCTAGAAATAAAGATAAGATCTTTACACCTCATGTATTAAGCAATGGTACTTTAACTAACTATGGATATGGCTGGCAGCTAAAAGATCATGAAAAATACGGCAAAACTATAGGCCATTCAGGTGCTTGGGCTGGATATCTTACTTACATAGAAAGACATGTAGATAATGACAAAATATTCATATTCTTACAAAATACTTCTTTAATGACCACGGGAAATCCTGTACTAAACAGCCGTAAGATTCTTTATAATGAACCAATAGAAATTATCACGTTTATTGAAAAAGAGTACAGCATAGATGAGCTTAAATCTTACACAGGCGTTTATAAAAATGCTGCTATCGCGATGGATATTACTATTGCAATAGATGGTGATAAACTAACTGGACAAGCGACTGGTCAAGGGGCTTTTCCTCTAGACAGCTATGAAGATCACAAGTTTAAATTTGATCCTGCGGGAATTACCATCATATTTAGCGAGGATAAAAGCTCATTTAAAATTAAACAAGGAGGAAACATTACTTTGTTTAGTAAATAAATTTGCTTCAAGGTTGTGAAATAAGGATCAATTTAAATGAAGTGTGATACTTTATGAAATCTCAAATACTTTCAAAACGGTTTGATGAAGTTATCTTTACTGGTAAACATATTGCTGGAACTAACTACCTAGATTTCCTTCAAGGGATCAACTATAAT
>CAZBCH010000020.1:0-12792 GCA_964490235.1 uncultured Flavobacteriaceae bacterium
CTTTTGCAGAGATGTTTGATCTGGATTTTGGAGCGCGATTGATCGACACGCCTGGTGTTAAGGGTTTTGGAGTTGTAGATATGGAAAAGGAAGAGATAGGAGACTATTTTCCAGAAATTCATGAATTAAAACAAGACTGCAAATTTCATAATTGTATGCATATAGAAGAACCTAAATGCGCTGTAAAAGAAGCGGTAGAAAATGGCGAAATGGTTTTAAGTCGCTATGAAAGTTATGTGCAAATCGTTAATGGTGATGAAGATAATTACCGCCAGGATAAACACCAGGTACCGCAATCATGAGAGTAGTTTTACAAAGAGTAAGTGAGTCTAGTGTAGCTATTGATGGTTCTGTTCACGCTTCAATAGGCAAAGGATTACTTATTCTATTAGGAATCACTCATGGTGATACTCAAGAAGATGTGGAGTGGTTAGTAGGTAAAATAATTGGGATGAGAATATTCTCAGATCAAGATGGGAAGATGAATTGGAGTATTCAAGATATTGATGGTGAGCTATTAGTGATCTCTCAATTTACTTTGTTTGCAAATACCAAAAAAGGAAATAGACCAAGTTATATCAATGCCGCACGACCAGAAGTAGCTATTCCCTTATATGAAGCTTTTTTAAGTGCGCTATCAAGGAGTTTCACGACAAAGAAGTCTACGCTGAGCGAAGTCGAAATGCAAAAGCAGAACAAACAAATTAAATCTGGAGTATTTGGAGCTGACATGAAAGTCGCTCTTGTAAACGATGGTCCAGTAACTATAGTAATCGATAGTAAAAATAAAGAGTAATAAAAATATTAATTGCGAGATCATGTCATTAAAAAAATCACAAGAACAAGTAGACGAGTGGATTAAAAATCACGGAGTGCGTTATTTTAATGAACTCACTAATATGGCGCAACTTACTGAAGAAGTAGGAGAAGTGGCACGCATTATCGCTAGGCGATATGGTGAGCAAAGCGAGAAAGAAAGTGATAAGAACAAGGATCTAGGAGAAGAGCTGGCAGATGTTATGTTTGTAGTTCTATGCCTCGCAAATCAAACAGGAACCGACCTCGATGCGGCTTTTAATAAAAAATTAAAAATTAAGACAGAACGCGATCACGATAGACACCATACTAATTCAAAACTTAAATCCTGATATATGGACTTTAAGCTTCATAAAGTAGATGTAGTGTATGATAAACGTGCCTTACAAATATCAGGTTCAAAAAGTGAGAGCAATAGGTGGCTCATTTTACAGGCTTTATATAATGATCTACTTATAAAGAATCTATCAGATAGTGATGATAGTAAACACCTTAGTGAGGTACTAAAAAGCGATGAGTCTGTTCTTGATATAGGTCACGCTGGCACTGCTATGCGTTTTGGTACGGCATATTTTGCAACACAAGAAAATAGAGATATTACTTTAACAGGTAGCGCCCGCATGAAGCAGCGCCCTATTGGGATTCTTGTAAACGCTCTCAACGAGTTGGGTGCTCAAGTTTCTTATCTAGAAAAAGAAGGATATCCACCCTTGCGTATTAAAGGCTCAAAAATATCTGGAGGGAAACTGTCTATAGACGGCAGCGTTTCTAGTCAGTTTTTAAGTGCGATACTACTAGTGGCGCCACGCTTTGAGAAAGGCCTAGAATTGCACGTGACGGGAGATTTGACCTCTAGACCTTATTTAGAAATGACTTTAGGCATTTTGACACAAATAGGTGTGCCAGTTCGTACAAGAGAAGAAAATGAGGAATTTATTGTTCATGTAGCACCTTTAGAAAATAGCTTCATAAAAACAGCCGTTGTAGAAAGTGACTGGAGCAGTGCTGGATACTGGTACAGTTGGGTAGCTTTACAAGAAGTAGGGTATGAAATGGAACTTTCGTCTTATAAGAAAGGTTCTTTACAAGGTGATAGTGAGTTAGCAAATATGTATATACCTTTTGGAGTATCTACATCTTATGATCATGATAAAATTAAATTGACCAAAATAAATACAGTTCTTCCTTCTATGGTAGAACTGGATTTGACTAAAGAACCAGATCAAGCTCAAACTATTTTTGCAACTTGTTTAGGTTTAGGAATAAGTGTGGGGTTAACAGGTTTACATACGCTTAAGATTAAAGAAACAGATCGCATAGAAGCTATGAAAATAGTGGGATCTCGCTTTCGCGTAAGCGAAATAATAACTACCAATAATTCTATAAACTTACATTTTGAAAAAGCTACAGCATTTAATGAAAATGTGATCGTAGATACCTTTCAAGATCATAGAATGGCAATGGCTTTTGCTCCACTTGCTATGAAAACTAGCCTGATTATTAAGGATGCAATGGTAGTTACAAAGAGTTATAAAAACTATTATGAAGATCTCAAAAAGGTAAATGTAAGCATTACAGAAATTTAACCGCTGTTTTACTTGACAAGGCCTATGCGCAAATTGTATATTTGCAACTTATCTTAAAAATCAATTAATGAAGTTATCGCAATTTGGTTACGATCTACCAGAAGATCGCATCGCTCAACATCCAGCAGAAAATAGAGATGAATCCAAGCTGATGGTTTTGCATAGAAAAACTGGTAAAATTGAGCATAGAATGTTCAAAGATGTGATTGATTATTTTAATGAAGATGATGTCTTTGTTTTTAACGACACAAAAGTTTTTCCTGCCCGATTATACGGTAATAAAGAAAAAACTGGTGCGCGTATAGAGGTGTTTCTTCTTAGAGAATTAAACCCAGATACAAAGTTGTGGGATGTACTAGTAGATCCAGCACGTAAAATACGAATAGGAAATAAATTATACTTTGGTGATGATGAAAGTCTAGTTGCTGAGGTAATCGATAACACTACTTCTAGAGGCCGTACTTTAAGATTCCTTTACGACGGTAGTTATGAAGAATTTAGACAAGCACTTAAGGATTTAGGAGAAACACCTTTACCTAAAGAACTTAATAGAGAGGTAGAGCCAGAAGATGAAGAGCGTTATCAAACTATTTTTGCTGAAAATGAAGGAGCTGTTGCAGCACCAGTTGCAGGGCTGCACTTTTCAAAGCACCTTCTTAAAAGATTAGAGATTAAAGGTGTAAAAATGACAGCCGTAACTATGCATATAGGTTTAGGAACTTTTGCTCCTGTTGAGGTAGAAGATCTTTCTAAGCATAAAATGGATAGTGAGCAGGCGTTTATTAATCAGGCGACCTGCGACATGGTTAATGAGGCTATAGATGCAAAAAGAAATGTATGTGCAGTAGGAACTACTACCATGCGCACACTTGAAAGTGCAGTAAGTAGTAATGGACACTTAAACACATTTGATGAGTGGACTAATAAATTTATTTTTCCACCATACGACTTTACTATTGCAAATAGTATGATTACAAATTTTCATCATCCTAAGTCTACTTTAATGATGCAAGCAGCAGCTTTTGCAGGTTATGATTTGTTAAAAGAAGCTTATGAAGTCGCTCTTAAAGAAGACTACAGATTTAGCACTTATGGTGACGCTATGTTGATTATTGACTAATTTTACATATTGTTATTTCGCTTACGCGAAAACCCAACATTAAAAAATCCCTACGACTGTAAAGTTGTAGGGATTTTTTATGAATTCAAATACTGTGACTTAGTTTATAAAATAATTAATTAGGACTTTTTCATAAACAAAAGTTGAGCTTTGGCTAAAGGATATTTTTGGTCTAACTAGCTAACCTCAACACGAGTTAGATTAAAGTATAAACCTTAAATTTGCTAAACTTTTAAAATATGGACATGTCTAAACTTATCGCCCCATCAGTTCTTGCAGCAGATTTTGCTAACCTGCAAAGAGACGTAGAAATGATCAATCATTCTGATGCAGACTGGTTTCATATCGACATCATGGACGGTGTTTTTGTACCTAACATTTCCTTTGGGATGCCAGTATTAAGAGATATTGTTAAACATGCCACTAAAACGATAGACTGTCACTTAATGATAGTAGATCCTGATCGTTATGTGAAAACCTTTGCAGATTTGGGTTGCGATATCCTTACAGTTCATTATGAAGCCTGTACTCATTTGCATAGAACACTACAGCTTATTAAATCGCATGGTATGAAAGCTGGTGTAGCGCTTAATCCACATACCAGCGTGCATTTGCTTACAGATACTATTCAAGATATAGACATGGTATGTTTAATGAGTGTGAATCCTGGTTTTGGAGGTCAAAGTTTTATTGAGAATACGTATGATAAAATTACTCAGCTCAAAAAAATAATAGACTATAAAAAATGTGATACACTTATAGAAATTGATGGTGGAGTTACAAATAAAAATGCAAAACAATTAGTAGATGCAGGAGCAGATGTTTTAGTAGCTGGTAGCTATGTGTTTAAGTCTGCTGATCCTACCACAACCATTGCAGATTTAAGAAAAATGGTAAATTAGGCTTTAAACCCTTATGGTAAATTGATAGTTATTTTAAACTATCATCTTTTGAGATGTCTCTTTGTTTAACGTTTGTTATTAAATCTTAATGATTATTTAACCATCCTATATGGTCTCAAAACTTTGTAATAGGAGTACTTTTGCACGCTTAAAAAAAAAGTGTGATGGAAAATATAGGTATCGTTAAATTTTTTACTGCCTTTGATTTTAAAGAGGCTTTTACAGCTGGAATGATTTTATTTGCGGTTATTGATATCATAGGAAGTATTCCTATAATCGTAGATTTACGTCGCAAGGTAGGTCATGTGCAAAGTGAGAAAGCTTCAATAGTTGCTGGTATGCTCATGATTGTTTTTATGTTTGTAGGAGAAAGTATGTTAGGTTTGATAGGTATTGATGTCAACTCGTTTGCAGTTGCAGGAGCCTTCATTATTTTCTTTATTGCACTAGAAATGATTTTAGGAATACAACTTTATAAAGACGATGCTCCAGAAACTGCAGCAATTATCCCTATAGCTTTTCCATTAATTGCTGGTGCAGGAACACTTACCTCAGTTTTATCTTTAAGATCAGAGTATGCTGCTATCAATATTATTGTAGCTATAATTGTGAACATAGGTTTTGTATATGTAGTTTTGAAAAACTCTGGTAAAATTGAAAAATTAATCGGTAAACAAGGAATTAACGTGGTTAGGAAAATCTTTGGTGTTATCTTGCTTGCCATCGCTGTGAAACTTTTTACAGCAAATATTAAAGAACTTTTCTAGTTATGAAATACGTATTTTATTTAATAATCATTCTCGCTATAGCCAGCATCGTTTTTAATGCATTTAAAATAGATATCGATCACCTTTTTCAAGGAGATAGTCAGATTGCTATCATAAGTATTATCGCGGCTGTTTGTGTAATAGTGTTGATGAGCATCATGTTGATTTCAAAAAAGATTGCCGAAAAAGCAGAGGAGTTATAATGTCTTAAGTATATTCAATTTAATTAGATTTTGAAGCACTTAATTCTAATAGCTTTTCAATCATTACATCTTGCTGATTAAGTAACTTAATTTTAAGTTCGGTAGTGAAGAGTTGCTCTGCAAGGGATGATTTTATTATTAATGCCACTTCATCTCTGTAACCAGGTAATTTTATGCTAGTGTTGTATAGTTGTGCATAGATAATAAACTCTTTCATCATTTCTTCTGACACCTCATAAGTGTTTACAAATTCTTCTTGAGACATATTTCTCATGAATTTACCGTTTTCTTGAAGATATCGATTTACAAACTGATCAGCAAAGCCAGTTCTACCAAAGTAATTCAATGTTTGTAACACATAACCATCAGGGCTAGGTACAAAAACATCTGGAATGATGCCACCACCACCATAGACAATTTTGCCTCCTGGCGTTATTCGTTTAAGAGAGTCATTTACTTGAATATTATCTTTGTTTTGTAGCTCACCATTAGTATACCTATCTATATATTCTTTAAAGTAATCTTCATTACCGTTGTCATATGGTCTTTGAATACTTCTACCAGTAGGAGTATAATAGCGCGCAATGGTTAATCGCACGGCACTGCCATCTCCCAACTTTATCTCTTGTTGTACAAGACCTTTACCAAAACTTCTACGGCCTATGATTGTTCCTTTATCGTTGTCTTGAAGTGCGCCTGCAACGACTTCACTCGCACTTGCGCTATTTTCATTTATTAAAATATATACTGCGCTATTCTCATAAGAACCTCTATCGGTTGCGTAGCTATCCTTGCGTTTATCATTACGATCTTTTTGAAATAAAATCAATTGATCTTCTTTTAAGAACTCGTCTGCAACCTCTACTGCAGCACTTAATACGCCGCCTGGATTATCTCTTAAATCTAGAGCAATTTGAGTAGCTCCTGCTTTTTTTAATTTTTTAATTGCCTTTTTAAACTCCTCTTCTGTAGACTCTGCAAAGCGGTTTATTTTTATGTAGCCTAACTTATTAGTAAGCATATAACTTGCGTCTATACTTTTGATAGCTACATTACCTCTTATTACAGGGATATTGATTACCTCTTCATCACCTGGTCTTAATATACCTAAAACGATTTTAGAACCTTCTTCTCCTTTAAGTACGTTTGTAGAAATTGCATTTGATCCGAATAGTGGTTTACCATCTGCATAAAGTATTTTATCGCCACCCTTTATTCCAGCTTTATCGCTAGGACCACCTTCTATTGCTCTTAAAACTGATATGGAATCTTGATTAACAAAGAATCTAACGCCTATACCTACAAAATCACCACGCATATTATTATCTACATCTTCTAGTTCACTACTAGGTATGTAAACAGAATGTGGATCTAGGTTTTGCATGATCTCATTTACCGTTACATCTACAATGCTATCAGTATTGATCTGGTCTACATATCTTTGATCTATTAGGTCTATAAGTCTATTCAACTTACGTTTTTTCAAGCTACTTGTTGAAGCGATATAATCATTACCTATACTATTTTCATTGAGTACACTACCTAGCCATAAACCTATAGCAAAAATGATCCCTAAAAATAATGGATAGTATAAATAACTTTTCTTCATTAATTGACCTCTTCTATTTGTTCTATTATAACTCCAGCTTTTTCTAGAAATTGCAAACCGCTATCGTCTTTATAGCCTTCCATGTAAACTACACGTTTTATGCCGCTTTGATGAATGAGTTTACTACAGTCTTTACATGGTGACATTGTAATATATAGGGTAGCGTCTTTGCAGCTTTGTGTGGAGCCTGCAACCTTTAGTATTGCATTTGCCTCAGCATGGAGAACATACCATTTTGTGTATCCTGCGTCGTCCTCACAAAAATTTTCAAAACCACTAGGTGTGCCATTATAACCATCACTAATGATCATGCGATCTCTTACGATAAGCGCACCTACTTGACGTCTTTTACAATGAGATAATTTTCCCCATTCTGTAGCCATCCTTAAATAGGCCACGTCGTATCTATACTGCTTGTCTTTTTTCAATTTTTGGTAATTTTTATTGAGCCACCTCTAGGAACTACATTTAGATTTTATTTATTTCATTATATAAATGATGATGTTGATTATCTCGCTTTCGCGAAAGCGAAACAATTATAAACATTTAAAATATCCACCTAACTATCAATAATGGTATAACCATACCTAGCACGATAGATGAAATAATTTGCACCCATTCTTTTTTATTAAACCTGAAGAGTCCTGTAAATATAAAATTAAGGATAAGAACAACTAGAATGACAAGTAATTGCCCGAGTTCTATTCCTAATGCAAATTCTAATAACATGAGTAACTTACTCTCTGCACCAGCGGCAAGCATCTTGAAACCATTTGCAAACCCAAATCCATGAACTAGGCCAAAAAATAAGGCGACAATTAATGTAATCCAGTTATTGTGGTCTCTATGCCTGTTTCCAGCAGTGAAAATATTGTAAAGCGCAGCTATAGCTATGGTAAGAACAATAAGAAACTCTATGTAATTACTGTTAAATGATACTTTTCCGTAGATCACTAAAAGCAAGGATAAAATATGGCCAGTGGTAAACGCAAGGCTTAAACCTATAAGCTTTTTCCAGCTATTAAATAAAAATGGCACTGCAATAAGAATAAAAAACAAAACGTGGTCGTATGCACCTACATTAAAGTTCATGACGTGATAAAAACCTTCACGTACATACAATAAAAAATCATCCATTGATCATTAAAAATTTGGGGTTATTCAAAAATAAGTCATACGCTAGGACAATGGAAATAGTTTAGAGGATTATAATTATAATAAATTTCTCTACATAGCTTAATTCATTGTGTTCATTCTTATTATAAACAGTATTATGTAATAGGTAGCCCAATTATTTTAGATATTTTTGTTTATCGATTAAATGTGCGTTTAATGCTTATAGGTAAACTAGAAATTACGCTATTCTTTTTCATGTTTTGTGCTGTGCATTTGAGTTTTTCTCAAGCGCAGTCGCAAGATCAGTTCTATAATACGATGGATTCTTTACTCGATCTTTCTTATGAACTAGAGATTAATGGTGAATTTAAAAAATCTTATGATCTAAATGTCATGGCATTAAAAAAGGCTCTAGATCGTAAAGATAATTACTATGCGGCTGTCACTTATGGTTATTTAGGATATGACTACCTGCGACAAGGAGACACGATTGAAGCATTAAATAATTTTAAACGCGCGCAGCGATATGCATTGTTAGAAGATGATCCTATCTTAATAGCAGATACTTATGGGAATCTAGCGAGCGTTTATTCCAGCGATCCTAGTAAAAGAGAATTAGAAGAGTCATATACTAAAATTGCCATAGACACTTATAAAAAGTATAAGGATACCGTAGGTTTACAATTTGTATATCATAATTATGCACATACCCTTGAGGATATAGGAGATTTAAAGAATTTAAAAGTATATCTTGATTTATTAAATGGGCCACAGTTTGTAAATAATACAACTCCTGTTTATCGTGCCTCCATAGATAATTTGTCGGCTAAATATTATTTAGAGCTTAAAAATTACTCCACGGCTGACTCTTTACTTTTACATGTAATTGAACTCTCTAAAAGAGAAGTTTTACCTCAAGAATTAGAAACAGCATACCAATATTATTCAACAAGTCTTTTTGAGCAAAATCGTCATGAATTAGCATACGAGATAAGGTTGAAATATGAAGAGTTGATGAAGAAAAATCAAAGAAAAGATCTAGAAATTTCTTTAGATAGAGTAGCTTTTTCAAATCAGATGATTCAGTTTAAAGAAGAGCTTAAAAGATCTGAAATAGAGAATGAATTACAGCAAGAGAAAATTAGAAATAAAACCGTTTTAATTTATGCTCTTGCCACTCTTATAACTGTCATATTGCTAGGATTATATTTTACCTCGCAACTATCTAGAAAAAGAAAACAGCTTAATCGAGAGCTACAAGAAAAAAATAACTTATATCTAAAAGAAAAAAATAGGGCAGAAAAACTTGCTCTCGCAAAAAGCGATTTTTTTAGTACGGTAAGTCATGAGTTGCGTACTCCATTATATGGTGTTATAGGTCTTACTAATATTCTTTTAGAAAATAACAAAGATGAAAAGACACATGAGGATATTAAATCTTTAAAGTTTTCTGCAGATTACCTTCTTGCTCTTGTAAATGACGTCTTACAAGTGAATAAGATAGATGCAAATAATCATGAAAATGAACAAGTCGACTTTAACATTAGAGAGCTGATTCATAAAATAGTCGCTTCGTTTGAATACATGCGTCGTCAAAATAAGAATGAGATGCATATTAAGATTGACGAAAATGTACCTCAATTCATTCATGGTAATATGGTGCGACTATCTCAAATACTTATGAACTTGATAGGTAACGCCGCAAAGTTTACAGAAAATGGAGAGATTACCATTTATATAAATAATATCAAATCAACTGATCAAAAAGTGAACTTATCCTTCTCTATACAGGATAATGGACAAGGAATTGCTAATAGCAAAATAGAACAAATTTTTGAAGAGTTTAAACAAGGTGATTCACATAGTTATAATTATCAAGGGACTGGATTAGGATTACCAATTGTAAAAAGATTGTTAGAGTTATCAAACTCACAAATTCATCTTGAGACAGAAGAAGGTAAAGGTTCTACATTTTCTTTTGAACTAGAGTACGACACAGTTGATTCATCCCTTCATGAAGAGGTAGCTGTAAAAAGTAATTACCTTCTAGAAATGGATGTTTTAAAAGGTAAAAGAATTCTTATTGCAGAGGATAATCGTATCAATCAAATGGTGACTAAAAAAATCCTTGAAAAGGATGGTGTTATTTGTACCGTAGTAGAGAATGGTCAAGAGGCTATCAACGAAATGGAAAATAATTCCTATGATCTTATTTTGATGGATATCAATATGCCTATTTTAAATGGTATAGATGCAACAAAGATTATAAGAAAACACAGCTGTATCCCTATACTGGCACTAACTGCCGTCGAGATTGTAGAGATCAGACAGTCCATTTTAGAAGCAGGAATGGATGATTTTATTGTTAAACCTTATGACGTCACTAGATTTAAACAATTAATCGTTAAAAATCTATTGCATTATCAAAACAAAGCAAAAAGATGATCCTAGCGCCACTCATCGCCTTTTAACTTTGTAGCAGCAATTATAACATCCATTCTTGAAATTTGACCTACTAATTTACCTTCTCTAGTTACAGGAAAGCGTCTGTGTCCTGTTTTTAAAAACCTTGCCGCCGCATCAAAGATATCTGCGTCTTCGTCTATTGTGGTAGGCTGTTTAGACATGTAGTCACTTACTAATCTGTTTCCTACAGGCATATTATGATACCTGCTTTCTCCTATCACATGCATAAGATCTGTATCGCTTATGATGCCTACTAACTGATCGTTAGAATCGATCACAGGACCACCAGTTATTCTTTGTTTTAATAATGTATCCATCACTTCAGTAATCCCTTGATCTGGAGAAAAAGTAATGAGCTTACGAGTCATAAAATCTTTTACTTGAAATTTTTGTGGTGTGATAGCAGCAGTTTCACGTTTTCCCATAAAGTTTTTAATTCCCATAGCTTTAGTTATTTAAAATTCAGGTATTAAGATAATGAAATTTATTGATCAAAATTTTAAGAAATTAAATTGAAAAGTAATTATGTACTTATTTAAACATATGTAATTGATAGTTAGATTTTTAGCATATTGTTGTTTCCTAGAAATTTAATTTTAACAACTGAAATTTAATTTTTCAAGTACTATTATTATTAATAAACTGTTTGATGATTTTTGATTTTTCGGATCTTTTCTTTAAAAATATAGGTTATGCGGGACTCTTTTTTAAGGCGATTCTTTAATTTTGTTGATATTCAAGATAATCCTTCATGAAATCAACTTACACGATATGCTACGTAAGTAAAGTCGCAGCTTATTTATCAGAAAATGATATTCAAGAGCTCTTTCAGTATACAGCAGCATTTAACAATGAAAATAACATTAGTGGAATACTTTTACATTCTTTAGATAACTTTTTTCAAGTTTTAGAAGGCAGTGAGCAACAGTTATTAAACCTATATGATAGGATCAAAGTAGATTCTAGACATTACGATATTTACGAAGTTTATAATAGAAAAACATCGCATCCAGTTTTTGTTAATTATAAATCTACATTTGATATTGTTAAAACAGCTGATGATTTAAAATCACTTTTAATTTACCTCAATCAAGATGTCTCAAATAGTACTAACCGTAAATTAAGACGTCTTCTAGCGCCGTTTGATTTATTGGGAGAGTTTTAAAATCTACCCTAGCAATACTTACAACTTTAAATACACTTACTGGACGGTTTCTTTTAAAAAGCGTGTCAATAATTACAATCTAAAGTTATTACCATTGTTCTATTTCTGATTATTACCTTTATAGAATTGTAGATTTAATTTTTGAATTAGAATTTACTAGAAAACTGGTTAATGGACTTATCGTATTGGGAAATAAAATCATGGCTTACGGCAGTAGACTTCACTATTGTAGGTAGTGGTATTGTAGGATTAAGTTGTGCGCTACAACTAAGAAAAAAATTTCCTTTTGCAGAAATTCTAATTTTAGAAAAAGGTGTTTTGCCACAAGGAGCCAGCACAAAGAATGCAGGTTTTGCTTGTTTTGGAAGTTTAAGTGAACTGATAGACGATTTAAATTCTCATGACGAAGAGCAGGTAGTTAACCTAGTACGTAAACGAGTTGATGGATTACATCAATTACGTACAACATTAGGTGATGACGCAATTGATTATCACGAGTTAGGTGGTTATGAATTATTCTTAGATAATGATGAGGTTTTGTTTGAAGACTGCATGGATCAAAGAGAAACTATCAATTCACTATTGCATCCTATTTTTAACGCGCCCGTATTTGAATGGAAAAAAGATTCCTTTGGATTTAAAACAGTCAAGGATCGCTATTGTTTTAATAAATTTGAAGGACAGCTCGATACTGGTAAAATGATGTCTAGTCTTTTACAGCGTGTATTAAATCAAAATATTAGAATTCTCAATAATATCACGGTACAAAAACTATCAGACGCAATAGATAAAGTTCATATTAAAACAGACCATTTTGAATTTTCAACATCTAAGGTATTTGTTGCTACAAATGGTTTTTCATCAGATCTTCTAAGAGAAAATGTACAACCAGCACGAGCACAGGTATTGATTACAAAACCTATAGATGGTCTAGAGATTAAAGGAACTTTCCATCTTGATAGAGGATACTATTATTTTAGAAATATAGATAATAGAATTTTATTAGGTGGTGGCCGCCATCTAGATTTTGATGGAGAGACAA
>CAZBCH010000021.1:0-3607 GCA_964490235.1 uncultured Flavobacteriaceae bacterium
AAATTGCGCACCACAACTGCTGCTCGTATTGCTTTATCTTCATTGTAGTATAAAACACCTAAGTCTACTGCACCACCGAAAGAGGTATAAATATCCAGCTTTGAAGATATCAGTTTTAAGTTTGCTCCTACATAAAAATCTGACCATGGTATGTTATAAGCATATCCCATAGAAACGGCAACTTCATTACCACCAAATTCTCCCGTAGAATTTCCCTGCTCATCAAAACCATCAAAAGTACCGTAATTCAAATACGTCACACCAGCGTGAAAAGTTTGCACATGACGGTCCCAAGTATAGGCATAGCTTGCTGTTCCATAATTCACGTCGCCTAGATAATTGACGTAATTTACTTGCAACTGGTTGTCCATTTTAGGGTTGATGGTCGCTGGATTAAAAATCCCTGAAGTAGGGTCATAATCTACGCCAGTCAGCACTCTGCCACCCAAAGCCGCTTGCTTTGTACCTGAAACAAGATTAAGAAATTGGTAGGTAGATCGTCCTCCTATTTGCGCTTTCGCGAAAGCGGAACCTAATAAAATAAGAAGAAACAAGTAACGCATCTAGGATTTATGAATAACTGCAAGTAATAACGATTGCAAGTTTAATTTATTTTTAACGGATGTAACGATTCTAATACAATTAATCTAATACTTGAACTCGTACCAAACCATCTTCATCGATTTCATTAAGTTGAACGCTTTGCAATTGATTGACTAACTCAGGATTCCAATAGGTTTTGACTTTTACATAATTCTCTGTAAAACCTTGAATAAAACCTTCTTTATTTTCGGCTTCCCAAAGAACGGTTTTAGTCTTACCTAGCTGACTTTCATAAAAAGCACGACGCTTTTTCACAGAAAGACCGCGCAGCATTTTAGAACGTTTTTTGCGTACTTTCAAAGGAACAGCTCCTTCCATAGTTGCGGCTGGCGTATTCTCACGTTCTGAATATGTAAATACGTGTAAATAAGATATATCAAGATTACTTAGGTAATTATAGGTGTCCAGAAAATGATCGTCAGTCTCGCCTGGAAAACCTACAATAACGTCCACACCTATGCAACAATCGGGCATCACTTCTTTGATCTTACTAACTCGATCGGTGTACAATTCTCGATTGTAACGACGCTTCATTTTACCTAGCAATTCGTTATTACCTACCTGCAACGGAATATGAAAGTGAGGTACAAACGCATTTGCTCCTGATACAAATTCTATGGTCTCGTTCTTCAATAAATTAGGCTCGATAGAAGAAATACGTAAACGCTCAATTCCTTTTACCGTATCCAGTGCATGAACTAAATCTAGAAAAGTATGCTCATGCCTTTTATTACCGAACTCACCTTTACCATAATCGCCTATATTCACTCCTGTAAGTACGATTTCTTTGATGCCTTGCTCACTTATCTGGCGAGCATTTTCCATCACATTTTCTAAAGTATCACTTCTAGAAATACCTCTAGCTAACGGTATGGTGCAGTACGTACATTTGTAATCACAACCGTCTTGTACTTTTAGAAAAGCTCGAGTACGATCTCCTATGGAATAAGACCCTACATAAAAATCGGCCTCATTAATCTCGCAAGAATGTACTTGGGTAGGTTCTTCTTTAGACAGTTGATTAAGATAATCGGTGATTTTAAACTTTTCTGTTGCTCCTAAAACTAGATCTACTCCATCTACAGCGGCTAGTTCTTCTGGTTTCAATTGCGCATAACAACCTACTGCAATTACAAAAGCATCATCATTTGATTTTTGAGCTTTCTTAACGATAGATTTGAAACGCTTATCTGCATTTTCAGTAACGCTACAGGTATTGATTACATAAATATCTGCCTTTTCTTCAAAATCAACCTTATCAAATCCTTCTTGTTTAAAAGAACGAGCGATAGTACTGGTTTCACTGAAATTGAGTTTACAACCTAAAGTATAAAAAGCGACGGATTTTGTAGCTGTCTCTACAAGCATGTTTCTAACTGATTTTTAAGGCTGCAAAGATAGGTATTAGTTTACAGTCGCAGTGTCAGTTTACAGTGAATAAGGTTTATGTTAATCTCGCTTTCGCGAAAGCGAGTTTTTAAATATTATCGAGAAAGATTCTAGCAGTTATCGTATCAAGTGCGGTAAGTCAATTTTTTCAAAGATACTTTCTACTCATATCTCAAACTTGTTCTGAATAAACTTCTCAACTGAGAACTATGACTGTAAACTAAAAACTACTCTTGAGTATCGTAGAAAAATTGCTCTCTCCAGATTTTTCCTTCTTTAACTTGATACACGGCGATCTCGTTCATTTGAGAACGTTGACCGCTAGGTTTATGAGTGGTGTCCATCCAAAACGTCACCGCAAAATGATTATCGGCTACTACAGGATCAGAAACTTTTGTGCCGTGTACTTCAAAATTCTCTTGCCACCACTGGCCTTTCTTTTGAATACCTTCAAAGCCTTGAACTTCTTTCATAGGTTCAGTCATTTCTACACTGGTAATTTCTGGACTGTATAATTCTTGATAAGCTTTTTCTTCTTGATTGTTACGGCAATAAGAAACTAATTGGTCTGCTACTTCTTTGGTTGTCATGATGGTATGGTTTAAAATTATTAAAATTAAAGATACTGAAAAGTTTAAATTTCTAAAGACTTTATTAAATGAATATTGACCATCAATAAAACGCTCTTAATTTAAATCGAGAAAAGTAACAGCAGGTTCCAGATAAATTTTGAAAAACATCACGTTCTATGCGACAACCTTTTTAAGCTAAATTTTCTGGGAAGACAGGATAGAGTTCAACCTGCTTTGTACTAAGACAGCTACTTCAAATATCTGAACAATTTCTGTTATAAATCAACATAACTCACGACCTTTGTATTATGGAAAATACTGTTTCTAAAACCACATTAGGGTTGAATTTACCTACTGATCCTCGATGGGTAGATCTTGCTGCTATGAGTATGCAAGATATACTAACTGATCATGCTTTCTGTGAGCAAAAAGCAGCAAGCACCATTATTTCTATCATCCAGATGCATTCTGATAAACCAGAGATTGTCGAGGCACTTTCTCCTGTAGTAACAGAAGAATGGGGACATTTTAGAATGGTACTGGCCGAATTGAAAAAACGCGGATTAACCTTAGGAATCCAAAGACCAGATCAATACATCAAAGAGTTGATGAAAGGTAAACCCAAAGGTACTGGTCGTGATCAGATGTTTCTAGACCAATTGTTAATTTGTGCGTTAATAGAAGCTAGAAGCTGTGAACGTTTTAAAATTCTTTCTCAAAAATTAGAAGAACAAGAACTAAAAGACTTTTACCATCAATTTATGGTGGCTGAGGCAGCGCATTACAAACTCTTTTTGAAATTGGCTAAAAACTTCTTTGACGAAGAAAAAGTAATGACCAGATGGCAATACTGGCTGGACCATGAAGCTGGCTTTTTACCAAAACTAGAAGTACGTGGTGATAGAATGCATTGATTTTGAAAAAACAAAATCAAAAATAAAATTAAAATCAAAATTTGTCATATAGCTCCTATAGAAATCGACTTTTATATCGTCTTCGACAAGCTCAGACTGACAATTTGATTTTAAAGATAAATATTCAAA
>CAZBCH010000022.1:0-7386 GCA_964490235.1 uncultured Flavobacteriaceae bacterium
GAAATGGGTTGTAAATCAATAGGGTCATCACAAGATTGAAAACCTACAATTATTGCTATTAAAGCTGCTATTTTAATTATATAATTTTTCATGAATATCTTATTTAAAAAGTAATATCTATTCCTGCTGCAAATTGTCTTGCCAAAGGATCTGCTCCTCGCTGGTAACCAGAAACTAGTGGCGATGAATACTGACTTGAAGTACGTAAGTCCTCTGGATTATTTCCATAGTAATCATCTGCAAAAAAGAATAATAAATTCTGAGCCGATGCAAATATTCTAACAGAGTCAAGTCCTAAAGTATTAGCAGTTTTTTCGTTTAAAGTATATCCAAAAACGACTTCTCTTAAGGAAATGTAACTTGCATCTTGAATTAAATAGTCAGTTGCTGTCCATTCACGTCCTAAACGACCTGAAGGTAATGATGCTGGAATATCTGGATGAACCCATCTGTTCTCCAAAAAGTCGCGTTGTAAAACTCTGTTTTCTAAATAAAAACCATCACCGTAGTAAACTTCTGCACCATGACTTCCCTGCCATAAAAAATATAGGTCAAAACCTTTATATTTAAAGGTATTTGAGATTCCCCAATTGAAATCTGGAAATGGACTTCCTAATGTAGTTCTATCTGCTGTAGTAATAACACCATCACCATTTATATCTGCAACTCTTATTCCACCAGGGGCATCTTCTGGAGAGCTAGGGTTAGCATCAATTTCAGCTTGACTTTGCCAAACGCCTATCGATCTGTAACCATAAAATTGAATTGCTTCTTCACCTACTCTAGAGATATATTGATCTTCTCTTTCTCCATTATTTATAAACTGCTCCTCACCTCCTAGAGAAATCAATCTATTTTGATTGGTGCTAATATTACCTGACGCAGACCAATTTAGTTTTCCAAAGTCAAAATTTGTGCTCACAACAAATTCAATCCCTTGATTTTGAATTTTACCTACATTATTAATAAAGCTATCATGACCAGTTGCATAGGACACATTTTGATTTAATAACAGATCCTGAGTGATAGCATAATAATAATCTGCTGTGAAAGAAACTCTTTTATCTAAGATAGAAGCGTCTATCCCAAAATCATATGAGTTAGTTTGTTCCCAACTAATAGCCCTATTTGCTAATACATTTCCATTTTCAGCGAGCCCAGAAACGATGGATCCTGGACCTGAACCTAGAGAATAATTTGTAGGGAATAGTAGATTAGTAAATGAATAGTTATTAATGTTATTATTTCCTACTACACCATAACTAGCTCTAAGTTTAAGTTGGTTTAAAAATGAAATATTCTCATTAAAGAATTTTTCATTGTGCATGTTCCATCCTGCACTAGCTGAAGGGAAAAAACCATACTTATTTTTAGGTCCAAATAGAGAACTACCGTCTACACGCGCCGCAACAGAAAGAAGATACTTATTGTCATATCCATAATTTACACGTGCTAGACCAGAAAGTAATCCTATCTCCTCTTTAAGAGTAAATGTGTTATCTGCATCAATAATGGTTGCAGCATTTATAGTTGATATAAAATCAGTAGGAAAATTAGAACCTAGAATAGAAGATGTTTTTAAGAACGTATATTCATATGTTCCACCTACTAATGCATCTACATCATGTTTTCCTTTTGAGTAATTATAACCTAAAGTGTGTTCGGTAATAACACGATTACGAGAAGAATTTACATCTTCTGAGAAAGATTGGCCGTCTCGACGAGCTATTGAATTTCTAAATTCTTCATCATTTCTAAAACGTATGTATGCTCCTAATCTACCGTTGTATTTTAAATTTTTGGCAAGTTTCCATTCTAATTTTGCATCTGCCACAAAGCGATACTCATAACGCACCCTTTTTTCATTTTCTAAACGCCCTAATGGATTATTATTATTAGTACCCCATATACTTGATTGAGTAAAACTTTGTTCGTTACCATCTTCGTCTAAATAAGTAAAATCTAAATTTCTATAATGTCTAGCATGTGCAAGACTACCTACTGGCTGTCCTGTTAGATCACTACTCCATTGATTATGGTAAGGAGCAAAGAAATTATAATTACGGGCAAAATCTGAAAATTGTTGAGCACTACGTCGCTGTCTCGAATATGATGGTCTAAAATTAATACCCAATTTAACATCATCACTTAATTTTGTATTGAAATGAGCTTGAAGATTTAATGCTCTGTATTCATTGTCTTTTACTAATCCCTCGTCTTGTACAAATTGTCCAGAAAAATAGTATTTAGTTAATCTACTTCCACCACCTACGTCAAATTGATAATTTTGAATGGTTACATCATCTCTTTTTGCTTCTTCTAACCAGTCTGTACCGTTACCGCTAGCACTTGTATTTTGAGCAACTATGCGTCTTGCAATTTCTAAATTGGAGAAACCGATTGAGGTAGGATCTCTATTTTCATTTATAGCATCAGCATTCTCAGCAAGTTGCCGTTCCATTCTAGTAAAATCAGTAAACTCTGTAGTGTTTAAGATATCCGGTAAACGCAATACAGACTTAACTCCTGTAAATGCTTTAAAGGTAAACTTGGGCTCACCATCGCCATCTTTAGTCGTGATTAAAATAACACCATTTGCACCTCTAGAACCATAAAGTGCTGCAGAACTAGCATCTTTAAGAACCTCAATTGATTTTATAGAACTAGGATTAATAAATTCAAGAGCATCTTCAATAGGAAAACCATCTACAACTATTAAAGGACTACTACTGGCAGTTATAGAACTCAAACCTCTAATATTTATAGTAGGTGCTTCACCCACTTGACCAGAAGTATTTGTGATTTGCACACCTGCAAGCTTACCCTTTAGTGCATCTGCAACACCAGAATATGTCAAGTCATCTAAATTTTCATTCTTGAGTTGCGCTACAGAATTAGTTAAATTACTGCGAGAGGACTTCCCATAAGCAACCACAACCACCTCGTCTAAAGCCTCTTGATCTTCCTGCATAATAACCTCAAAGAACACTTTATCTCCTACGATTATATTTTGTGTTTTGAATCCTAAAGAACTGATAACTAAAACGTCATTAGGCTTTGCCCTAATGGAAAACTTACCATCCATGTCAGTTACCGCTGCAATGTTTGTATTTAAAACTTGAATTGTTGCACCCAGAATGGATTCCAGATCAGAACCAGAGGTGACTGTCCCGGTAACTTCTTTTGCTTCTTGCGCAATCGATATCGCTGGTAGGCAAAATAAACAAATGATAAAAATTATCTTTCTCATATGAACCTTTAAGTAATTTTGAGAAGAAAACTTTAACTAAAAAGCTACGACTAGACTAAGAATCTATTTTCTAGACTCCTACTTAATCATTAATTTTGTAATTAAAGAGTTCTACTCTTTTAATTGATTTTTATTTACCAAAAAGTACGAGTGGCAGCTCGTGCTTTTTATTTTTTAATGTATTCTCTTAACGCGATAAAATGTGTTTCTAAAGCTTCTAGCGCAGTTTTTGGGTTTCCACTTTTAATTCCATTTAAAATATTTAAATGTTCCTCAACTAGATGATTTGCTTTAGTTCTATCGCAAATATGTTCTTTATTAAAATGCCCAATAATATCAGGAACAATAATTTTCATCAATCCATATAATACTGTATTCTCGCTTCCTTTTACTATAGCTAAGTGAAATTTTAAATCTTCAATTACTGACGGCTCACCATTAGTTATCTTTTCTTGAAAGTCCAGATGTGCTTTTTCTAACTCTAGTAAATTTCTATCACTAATTCTATTGGCAGCTAGAATTATTGCCTGAGTTTCTATAATTACTCTTGTTTCTACTAAAGATTTAAAATCAGGCTTTTCAAGATCAAGGACATCAATCATCATACTATTAATGGAAGGCATACCTATACCAGTAACAATAGATCCACTTTGTGGCATGGTCTTAATTATACCGTAAAATTCTAGTTTTTGAATAGCCGCACGTACTTGGTTACGAGGAACACCTAATTTAGTAGATAGCTTACGTTCTGAAGGCAATCGATCTCCTGCTTCTAATTGATGCTTTTCAATTAGCCCTTTAATTTTATTCATAACCTCCAGATCAGGTCCGAAATCGTTATCGTTTTCAATTACAGGTTTAATAAGTTCTAGGCCGTGCTCTAACATTATAAATTACTTCTTAAAATTGGTTTACCAATCTGGTTGCCCAAATTAAAGTATATAGTTACAGATATCCAAATATTATTTGCTAATAATTTGAAGATTATCTAAAATTTATCGTGTTAAATATACTTTTGTTAATAAAACAGCCCTAATTGAGAGATTTGACAATTGCGATTGCATTTGCAATATCGTTTCTAAGACTAGAAAAGTCTCCTTGATTTATTTTTTTCTTGTCAAATAGTTGACTTCCCATACCTACACAGTTCACACCTGCGTTTAACCATTCACTTAACGAGCTTTTACTAGGCTCAATTCCACCTGTAGGCATAATGGCTATTGAAGGCATGACCGATTTTACCGCTTTCGCGAAAGCGGAACCAATGACATTTGCAGGGAAGATTTTAATCATTTCACAACCTAATTGCTTTGCGGTAATAACCTCTGTGATCGTTGCTACTCCTGGAATATATGCAACCTTATTTTTATTACAATACTCACCTAACTCTATTACTAATCCAGGAGAAACGATGAACTGTGCTCCCAATTCTACAAATTCCTTTGCTGTGATAGAATCATAAATGGTTCCTACTCCTATTATCAAATCAGTTTGATTAGAAAAATGATTTGAAATTATTTTAAATATTTCTAGGCCGTTTGTTCCACGGTTTACAAATTCAAAAATTCTGATTCCGCCATCATAAGATGCTTGAATAGTATTGATAACGATATCGCTATTTTCATGGTAGAATACAGGGATTATTTTATGATCTTCGGTTAACGATATAAATTTATTTATCTCCATTATCTTAAAAGTCTACCTACGTTGTTACCATTTACTAATTCTTGTACTTCTTCCTTACTACTTAGATTAACATCTCCTATGGTACTATGTTTTAACACAGATGCTGCAACAGCAAATTCAATAGCGTCCTGAGAATTCAAATTTAATAAACCGTATATAAGTCCTGCCATAAACGCATCTCCACCGCCTATACGATCTACTATGTTTTTCATCTCATATGTTTTTGAGGTGTACAATTCATTATCCATATATAAAACGGCAGTTAACTCATTTCTAGAAGCCGTCATAGCGTTGCGTATGGTTTTAGAAAAGGCCTTAATATGTGGATATTCTTTTTTTACCATTTCACAATTTAATTCCCAGTTGTCATCTTTAATACCTAAGCAGTTTTCTAAATCTACTCTTCCTCCTATAACTATATCTGTAAGTTTTACTAGGCCTGGCATAATATCGAGAGGTTGTTTCCCATATTGCCATAAGTTTCTACGGTAATTGATGTCACCACTTGTGGTAACACCTCTTTTGCGTGCTTCTTGTAATGCATACAAAGTTACATCAGCCGCATTTTGAGATATAGCCGGTGTAATCCCACTGTAATGAAACCAGTCAGCATCTTTGAAAACAGCATCCCAATTGACATCACTAACTTTAAGATCTCCAAAGGTGGTATTAAATCTATCATAAACAATTCTAGAAGGTCTTTGCATTGCTCCTGATTCAAGAAAATAAATTCCTAATCTACCATCTTTGCGCACGATTCCTTTACTATTAACACCATTAAGTTTTAAGAATCGAGCCACACGCTCTCCTATTTCATTAGTAGGTAGCGCTGTAATATGACTAGATTTAAGACCAAAATGAGCTAATGAAACTCCTACGTTTGCCTCTGATCCACCAAAGGTGACATCAAAATTTACGGTTTGAAATAATCTTTTGTTATTGGGAACTGTGAGTCTCATTAAAACCTCACCTAGAGTTACTACTTTTTGTGCCATATAAAATTAGTTGAATCACAAAATTAACGATACTACGTTGTAAATAGTCATTAAAAGAACAATTGTATACTAAACTAAGAGTATTGATATACTAATTACATATAAGAACACACCACTATATTGCTCTAACGATTTATGATCAAGATTATAATCAATAAGGTATTCTTATAATTATATCATTTATTACTTCAATTAATGTTTTCAACTATAAGCTTCCGATTCACATAAAATAAAAACCACGCTCATAGTGGCGTGGTTTTGATTATTAGAAAGCTCTTTAGAATTTAAAGAGATAATTATGTTATCCGCTTTCGCGAAAGCGAGAATAATATCAAATTACCTTTATGACTACACTGTTTCAATAACAGTGACGCTTTCAATATATTCTTTTAAGACTTGAACTACGTAATCAAGTTCTTCTTTTGTATTGTAAATTGAAAAACTGAAACGTAGACTAGGCTTCTTTAAATCTTCATCATTCAACACACTGGTTAATACGTGAGATCCTTTTTGCGAACCGCTCTGGCAGGCGCTACCTTTTGAACATGCTATCCCCTTTAAATCCATCGTAAATAAAAGCATAGCAGCTTTATCTGCAGGGCAAGGCAAACATACGTTAAGAAGAGTGTAGGTACTATTCTCATGGTCGCTGCAATTACCATTAAACTTTACACCAGGAACATGCTTTTCTAGTTCTTCTTTAAAATAGTTTTTAAGATCTACTACATAAGCTCGATCTTTTTCTAAAGAATCATAGGCCATTTGAAGCGCAAGATCCATTCCTACGATATTATGAACACTTTCTGTACCAGCTCTTATGCCACGCTCTTGTGAACCACCCAAAATAAGAGGCTTTAAGCCAGTGCCTTTTCTAATGAATGCAAAACCTACTCCTTTAGGTCCATGGAATTTATGTGCAGATACCGCTGTAAAATCTACTGGTAGTTTCTGTAAGTCCATCTCATAATGACCGATAGATTGTACACAGTCACTATGGAATAAAGCACCGTATTTTTTACATAACTCACCTACTCGATCAATGTCTAATTTATTACCTATTTCATTATTAATATGCATAAGAGAAACTAGAGTCTTCTTATCACTAATAGAAAGTAACCTTTCTAGATCAATATAATTAGGTGTACCGCAATCTTTTAATTTTACGTGAGCGACTTCTGTACCGTATTTTTCTGCACAATAATCTACTATATATATCACTGCGTGATGCTCTATAGTGGTGGTTATTATACGCTCCACTCCTAGATCGCGCACACAACTATGAATGGCAAGATTATCAGCTTCAGTACCACCTGAAGTAAAAATAATTTCGGCAGCAGTAACATTTAATTGGGCTGCAATATTTTTTCGGGCATTTTCAATTAGAGATTTTGCACTACGACCATAACTATGTGTAGAACTAGGGTTTCCATGAACTTCTTTCATGACCTCAGTCAT
>CAZBCH010000023.1:0-7055 GCA_964490235.1 uncultured Flavobacteriaceae bacterium
GTTTTCCTAATGCTGGAAAATCTACCCTGCTTTCAGTTCTTACAGCTGCTAAACCAAAAATTGCTAATTATGAATTCACAACTTTAAAGCCTAACCTGGGAATTGTAGAATACCGCGATTTTAAAACGTTTGTAATTGCAGATATTCCTGGGATCATAGAAGGTGCTGCCGAAGGTAAAGGAATAGGTCATCGTTTTTTAAGACATATAGAACGTAACTCTACCTTATTATTTCTAGTTCCTGCGGACTCTAATGACATTAGTGCAGAGTATGATATTCTAGTTAATGAATTGAGAAAGTATAATCCAGAAATGCTGGATAAGGAACGCTTTGTGGTTATTTCAAAATGTGATATGCTTGATGAAGAGTTAATGCAAGAAATGAAGGAAGAATTAGATAATGAAGGAGCATTTAATGGAGCGCCTTACATGTTTATCTCTTCAGTTTCACAAATTAATTTAACGCAGCTTAAAGATAGACTTTGGGCGATGTTAAATGATTAAAAATTATATGATTACTTTTCCTATTTATAAATTAACACAATGAAAAAAATAATATTTATTATAGTACTATTTGTTGCAATATCAGTTCAAGCACAAGAATATTTAGGAACATGGAGTTTTGAAAGTGTAGATCGTTCTGCAATAGAAGACGACGGCACTGATGATGAAGAACTGGATAAGAAGATCAAAATGGTCTCTAATATGTTTAGCTCGCTTAAATTAAACTTTAAAGAAGATGGTACTTACACTTTAAGTATTATGGGGCAAAATGAACAAAAATCATATACTGTTAATGAGAATATTTTGATGCTTGATAAAAACGGTAAATTGGAAATTTTAACCCCAGAAAAAGCCAGTTTTACATCAGGTAATATGAAAATATTCTTACAAAAAGGCGATGTTAATGTTGTTAAAGAATATACCCATCTTACGCAAGAAGAATATTCGTCAAAAAAAATAGATGTAAAAAACTTGATAGGTAAGTGGAAAGTAGAAGAAGTAAGAGTGAAAGATGGAGTAGAAGGTGCTGAGATGCAAGAGATGGTTGCGTTAATGATTACTTTCAATTTTATTACTGATACTGATATGGCGTTTGGAGCATTGGGAATGGAGACAGTTAAGAAATATACCGTTGATCCGGATACAAATGTATTGACCGACAAAGATTCACAAAGTGGTGTAGAGAAATCTATTTATACCATAAGAGAATTAGATAAGGAGCACATGATTGTTTCACACAATGAGGATGGTACTTTACTATATCTTGTGAAGCAGTAATTTTCTCAAGAGGTAAAATAAAAAAGCCATAATGAAATAACTTCATTATGGCTTTTTTATGTTTTAAACTGATAATGATTAGACCCCAAACTGCTCAAAATGGTGGTTCAAATGCTTCCATTGCATAATACCCCATTGCTCTTTAGTAAAGTTTCTAAAAACAGGATGTGGTATTCTATTTTCATTATCGCGATCTTCCCAAAGTTCTTGCATCCATTTTTGTAACTCGGCTTTTTCGTTTCCAAAATCAAAATCGCCAGTACTTCTAAATTGTGGTGGTGTAGGAGCATTCTTTTTATAAGGCTTTGGACTATATAACATCTTTTTAAAAAGTAGTTTAACTAACCAATTTGGTTTTAACATCTTATCAGATTTATTCACGGCTATTTTAAGGGGTTCTTGACAATGATTCATCATTTGACCAGCATTCATCTTGCCCCAATTGGGTAGAGAATCGGGCTTAATTTTTTCTAATCGACTGTGCAGTTCTTGATATGCCTCTTGTTGGAAAAATGATTTCATTATCTAGGTTTTATTCGTAAAGTAAGTATTTCAATCTTATTTTTTGATATTCTTCAAGTCCTTTCTTCCAGGTAGCTGCTATTTCTTTTGCACTCATACCTTTCTCGATCTGAGCTTGCAGGGTTTTTGTTCCAGCAAGATTAGTAAAAAAGGAGTTAAAGAATTTTGATTCGTAGGGCGCTTTCGCGAAAGCGTCTACTAAAAAATCTAATTCGATATGATCTAACTTTTTGTAATCCCTAAGGTCTACACCATAGCATTTCTTACCATTAAATAGTGGCCTTTTTGCACCTAGATTAGGCGTAGGAGTAAAGTCAAAGTCGGTGTATTTTACTAAAGAAGGAGAACCGTATACCTGAAATTGCATATCTGTACCGCGACCTACACTTACATCAGTTCCTTCAAAAAAGCATAAACTAGGATATAGATTTATAGACTGATCATTAGGTAGATTAGGCGATGGTTTTATGGGTATGCTGTACGAAGAATCGTGTGTGTAATTTTTGCATTTGATGATTTCTAGGTTTGCTCGTAGATCGTTATCGAGCCATTTTTCTCCATTTATCATCTGTGCATATTCTCCTATGGTCATTCCATGAACAACAGGAACTGGATGCATGCCTACAAAGCTTTGGTGTTCTTCTTCTAGAATGGGCCCATCGATGTAGTGCCCATTAGGATTAGGTCTATCGAGCACTATTATTTTTTTATCATATTGAGCACATGCTTCCATGACATAGTGAAGTGTAGAAATATAGGTGTAAAATCGAGCGCCTACATCTTGTATGTCAAATAATATGATATCTACATCTTCCAGCTGTTCCTTAAAAGGCTTTTTATTCTTACCATATAGAGAAATGATAGGAATTCCTGTCTTTTCATCTATCCCATCTTTAATAGTCGCGCCAGCATCTGCAACGCCTCTAAAACCATGCTCTGGTGCAAAAACTCGCTTTACGTCAATTCCATGAGCAAGTAATGTGTCTACTAGGTGTGTATACCTTAATTTATCTTTGGATTTCCACTCTTTGGAAACAATAGTATCTCTTGTTCTTACGACGCTGGTTTGATTACCTACTAGCGCTATTTTTTTACCTTTTAATTTATCTATCCATTCATTGAGTAAATATGCAGCAGGAATGGGCTCATTATTGTTGGTAGTAATAAGCACGTCTTTGTAGCGTTCTTCAACTTGAATAGTTTTTTCTTCTTTAGGTGAGGTAGGCGAGTTGTTACCGCTTACGTGAGAATTACAAGAAGTCATTCCTACAACCATAGCTATTATGGTATATTTGAATATTGAATTAAAAAACGTGAATCTAGAGTATTTCATTGCTAAAAGGGTACAAAGTAGTACGAGCTATAAAAATAGCGTAAGTGCACCGATAATAAAAATTGCGATAGCAGCAATTGCAATAGGCATTATAGTAATGTTAATCGCCATTGCCACTGGCGTAGGATTGCAAAAAAAGATAAAAGAAAAGGTAAGTGCTTTTAATGGTCACGTGAGTGTGTCACTATTTGATCGTAATAACTCGATTACCACTATTAAACCTATTTCCAGCATTCAAGATTTCTATCCTAATTTCACTTCTGTTCCTGAGGTAAGTCATATCCAGG
Source organism: uncultured Flavobacteriaceae bacterium (assembly GCA_964490235.1). GTDB lineage: Bacteria > Bacteroidota > Bacteroidia > Flavobacteriales > Flavobacteriaceae > Nonlabens. The sequence continues at coordinate 3,423 of CAZBCH010000023.1, forward strand.
TAGTGGCCACAAAAGGTGGTATGATACGCACCGCAACTGATTTTGAAGGTATTATTCTTAAAGGTGTAGGAACTGATTATAACTGGCAATATTTACAAGAATTTCTTTTAGAAGGAAATTTACCTGATGTTTCACTAGAAAAAACATCTTCTGATATTTTAATTTCTGATGACATCGCTGCGCGCTTGCAACTAAAAGTAGGCGATAAAGCACCTACCTATTTTATGAAAGCTAATGGACAAGAACCTATAGGAAGAGGTTTTACTGTTTCAGGCATATATGATAGTGGACTTGAGGAGTATGATTCTAAATTTATTATAGGTGACATAAGAAATATTCAACGCATTAATAAGTGGGAAGATCATCAAATTGGAAAATTTGAGATTTTCATAGATGATTTTGAGCAACTAAATGATATAGGAAGGGCGATTCAATTGAATACTCCTTCAGAATTAAACGCAAGAACAATAGAACAAGAATTACCGGCAATTTTTCAATGGCTAGCATTGTTAGATGGCAATATATTTGGAATTATAGGTATCATTTTAATTGTAGGAATTATCAATATGATTACGGCTCTTCTGGTATTAATTTTAGATAGAACTAATATGATAGGTGTTCTTAAGTCTTTAGGGGCTACAAATTGGACAGTACGCAAGATATTTCTTTACAACGCGATGAATCTGGTGTTAAAAGGACTTATTATAGGTAATATTTTAGGTTTAGGACTTATTGCTATTCAGTTTTATTTCAGCCCGCTTACTTTAGATCCACAATCTTATCATGTAACTAAAATGCCGGTTTATATTTCCTTGGGGCATGTTGTTGCTCTAAATCTTGGGACGTTTGCCGTTTGTTTACTTGCTTTAATTATTCCTACCCTAATCGTAAGCAAAATCAGTCCGGTAAAAGCGATGCGATTTGAGTAAAAAACTGGCTATAGATAAGTGAACTGTTTTTAGAGTGTGTATTGAATCTCATTACCAACCTTTTGAACTACTACTAGCTTCTAATTTATTTTCAATGCTATCAGGTAGTTGAGCAAAAAAGTCCGTACCAGTAAGTTCTTCTATACGATCTACGCTTGTGATGAAATCATAGATAGACGCATCTGTTTCTCTATGAGGCATTAAAAAAGCGAGCATTTTACCGCCATTTGAATCGTTGCGGTATATGATTTTATAAAATCGCTCTGGCACCGATACTTTTTCTGTACCGATGGACTTCAGGTTGTTTGTAAGTATAGAACCAGTTACCACGTAGACTTCATCATACCGTTTTGCATAATACCTTGTTTTTTGTTCTAGGGTGTTCCATATTCCAGCATTAAACTCATGAATTTGAGGGCTGATGTTAGATGTTAGAAATGTTTCATCATAAGCAGCTTTTGTGGATTTTCTATCTCCAGCAGGAACCAGATGTCCTTTGTCATAACCGCTCTTTTTATAATTGCGCCAGTGAGCGGCTTTGGTTTTAACTTTATCGTCTATTTCAAAGTAAGGTCTCTTGTAATCTCTAGAGGAGATATCACTTGCTCTTAAAATATGTGCGGTCCATTCTGCTTGCTCGTGTTGTTCATTGTAAGAAAGACTGTATGTGTGGTGGTGTACGATTTGATTTTCTGAGCTAGGTAAAAGTGCTTTTCGCGTAAGCGGTTTTAAACCGTTATCATTCACTTCAGTATTTAAATACTCTTCTTGAGATAAATTTTCTTCAGAATATAAATCGCTAGAATTATCTTGATAAAAGTAATAGATAGCGGCACATGCTAGTATAATAATAGGATAGATGTATTTTCTCATTTAAGTTGTTTTAACGTCTAGTGCATCTCTTAAAGCATTTCCTAGAAGCATAAAGGCCATTACTAAGGTCATAATAGCTATCCCGGGAACGATCGCAAGATAAGCTTTGTCTAAAATTATATATTGATAATGATCTTTAATCATGCTGCCCCAACTGGGCATAGGTGGTTGTGCTCCTAATCCTAAAAAACTCAAACCACTTTCTATAAGTATAGAAGCAGCAAAATTTGCTGCGCTTATCACGATAACTGGTGCCATGATATTAGGTAAAATATGTTTTGTAATAATTCGAAAGCTATTAAAACCTAAAGCTTTTGCAGCAGTAACGTATTGGTACTCTTTTGCAACGATCATCTGACCGCGTACTACTCGTGCTACTTCTACCCACATTGTTAATCCTACAGCGATAAATACAGTCAGAAAACCTTTTCCTAACGCAATACTTATAGCAATTACCATTAGTAAAGTAGGAATGGACCAGGTCACATTAATTAGCCACATGATTGCAGCGTCTATTTTACCACCATAATATCCAGCAATTGCACCTAATGAAATACCTATAATTAAAGAGATAAGGACTGCGATAAAACCTATTGAAATACTTATTCTAGTCCCTATCATCATACGACTTAAAAGATCACGTCCATATTTGTCTGTTCCTAGAATAAATGTTTTTTGGTAGGTATAGCTTTCGCGAAAGCGAGACACATCCATTTCTTTGGATACCTTCAATCTAGATTTTAAAAATGGAAGTTCTTTTCCATCCACATCATACGGACGGTAATAAACTATCCCATTTTCTACTTTAACTTCAGAAAATGGAATTTCTTCCACTTTTGAAGTTTTCCCGTTCCACCAATCCCAAAATTGGGATTCCTGATTATCCGTAGCTATTTTAAGAAGATCTACTGTAAAACCTGGCGATTGAGAATGTATAGAAATATGCATTTGGTTAGCATATTTTGTGTCATCTGGTGCAAGTACGTAAGCAAAGATGGCAATAAGCGTATAAAAAAGAATGATTGTAAAGCTCAAAACGCCCCAAAAGTTTTTTTTGAACTTATGGAGCGCTAATTTACTTAACGATGTGGATTTATGGGACATTAATCTTTAACGCTCCATTTAGTTTGATTTGCATTTTTAATATTGTTCATGCGCAAATCTTTAAGGACGTTAACAGCTTCTGTTACATAGATATCTTTATTGAGATTTTTCATCCAGGCATTACGTTTATCTCGTAGAGCACTATCTGTTTTTATTAGATTTTTTTCAAAAGGTAAAATTTCAAAACTCAAATTATTTTTATAATCAGATAATGCCTCAAACTTTTCAGTCTCCTTTTCTAGACGATCTAATCTTGCACTATAAGCTTCAAGGTTAAGAGGTATTTCATTATTCTCACGTTGCTCGCTCAACCATTTTGCATTGTCATCAAGTAGCTTAAAATTAGGATCTGAATCAATTCTTTTTTGGGCTTTTTCTATGGACTCTGCAAGATTAGCATATCCTTTAAATTTATTATATTCTGCTTTTGGTATCTCATCATATGGTAAAGGAAATTCTTCATCTCGTTCACCTACATCTATATAACTGTATCTACTAGGAGTTACAACATCACTTTTTACACCTTCTAATTGTGTACTACCTCCATTGATTCTATAGAATTTTTGCGTTGTTAGTTTTATTGCACCTAAATCACCGAATTGATTATTGCGTACCCATTGATTCAAGTCTTCAAAAACTTGAACGGTTCCTTTCCCAAAAGTTTGTTTACTTCCTATAATTACAGCACGCTTGTAATCTTTCATTGCAGCCGCCATAATCTCAGATG
>CAZBCH010000024.1:0-19874 GCA_964490235.1 uncultured Flavobacteriaceae bacterium
TTCTAGTAATTGCGCTAGCATTATTTGCTTTCATTATTCAAGGTGTTCTTACCTCAAATGGACAAAAACAAGACGACGCAGTAGGCTATATAGGAGACACTGAAATAGATCGTGAGAGCTTTGCAAGAAAAGTAGAAAATGCATCTCAAAATAGAGGAGCTAATTTTTCTCAAATTCAAGCAGTAAATTCAGTTTGGGAACAAGAAGTGCGTAATGCAGTTCTAGCTCAACAAATTGAAGCTGCTGGAATAAAAGTTACTGATGAAAAAGTTGCTGAACTTGTAAAAAACAACTACAAGAATAATCCACAGTTTCAAAATGAAGATGGATCATTTAATGAGTCTCAATTTAAAACCTTTGTTCAAAATATTGAACAGGTAAATGGTGCTGCATGGAATGATTTTATTACCGGTACAGCTACTAATGCAAAACAAGAACAGTTTTTTAACTTATTAAAGTCTGGTCTTATCGCTACAAATGCAGATGGAGAGATGGAATATAGAATGGAAAATGATAACCGTTCTTTTTCTTATGTAAACATACCTTACACCACCATTGCAGATAGTCTTGTAGAAGTTACTTCGTCTGAAATTAAAGACTACGTAAATAAACACAAAGAGCAGTTTAAAGTAGATGCTCAAAGAAATATTGAATTTGTTCTTTTTGAAGACAAAGCTTCACAGGAAGATAAAGATTCTTATAAATCTGATTTAAGCAAGCTGTTGAGTGAGCAAACTTTGCGCAACTTAAATACTAAAAAAGATTATACCATTCCCGCGATAACTGAGGCAAAAGACTTGAATGCATATGTTGCTCAAAACAGTGATTTACCATACGATGATCGCTATATCATGATCGATAATCTTCCAGCAGCTGCAAAAGGTGCTGTAAAAGTTGAAAAAGGAGGCACTTTTGGTCCTTATGAAGATGGTGAATACATGAAGTTATCTCTTATTGAAGATAAAAAAGTTATTAATGACAGTGTAAACAATAGACATATTCTTATTGCTTATCAAGGCGCTCAAAGAGCAGAACCTACTATCACAAGAAATAAAGAAGCTGCAAAGAAAACTGCAGATAGTATTTTTGCACTTATAGGTCAAAGTAAAAGTAAATTTGATTCTAAATTTGAATACTTTAAAGAAAATAAAGAAGTTGCAAACGGTCAAGACATCGGCTGGGTAGTTTACACTGGAAATGCCAGAAATTACGCTGCAGGCTTTACTAAGTTCCTTTATGAAAATGAAGAAGGTACTGTAGGTATTGCAGAGTCTGCATTCGGTTATCATATTATTAGAATAGATGATGTAGCAGCTCCTAAGGATGCCATCAAGCTTGCTACAGTTGCTAAGAAAGTTATTGCATCTAAGAAAACAGGAAAAGAATTATTTACCAAAACAGTTAAGTTTCAAAAAGCTGCAAAATCTGGAGACTTTGTTGCTCTTGCCAAAGAAAATGGAGTAACCTCTACACCAGTAAATAATTTAAAGCCTCTTGATGAAACACTTCCTACAATAGGAAAAAATAGAAAAATTATTCAATGGGCATTTAATGAAGATAGATCTGTAGGAGATATCGAGCGTTTTGAGACTTCAAAAGGTTATGTAATTGTGAAACTAAGTAAGAAAAGTGATGCTGGTAACATGTCTAGTGAAGAAGCTAGTGCAAAAGTTGCTCCTATATTAAGAAAGGAGAAAAAAGCAAAATTAATCATGGATAAAATTAAAGCTACTGAGGTTTCTGAAATAGCAAACAATCAAGGTCAATCTATGAAAACTGCTGCGACTGTAAACCGTAAAAATCCTACTATCCCTGGTGTAGGAGAAGAGCCTTTGGTTGTAGGAACCGCTTTTGGTCTAGCTCAAGGTGCTACTTCAAAACCTATCGCTGGCGAAAATGGTGTTTTTGTAATTAAAGTGACTTCAATTGAAACAGCACCAGACTTACAAAATTATACCTCTAATGCAAATACAATTGCTACACAAGCAGCAAATCAATCTACTTCTAAACTTGTAGAAGCTTTGAAAAAATCAGCTGAAATTGAAGATAATAGAGCTGTTTTCTATTAACAGATAGAACATATCGATTTATTAAAAACGCCACTCTGTAGAGTGGCGTTTTAGTTTTCTATATTTCAATATTAATTAAGAATTCAAGATGATGTTATCCCACTCAAGAATAATATCATATCCTTTTTTCTTGAAATATTCACGATGCTCGATTCCACCGGTAGCAAGAATAAAATCGCCGCCCCAACCACCTAGAGATTTTATTTCCCGATCGTAATCATGGAAAAGCTGCTGCTTAATAGGAGCTATACCTACTAGAGCTGATATTATTTCTTCATGTCTAGCAATACATTTTTCAAACTTAAATAAGTCACTTGAAGCTTCTTTAAAAGCGCTAGGCATGTTGCTTAATTCTGTACGATAAGATGGTGTTAAAAGATCCTTATTAAACTTTGCAATAGAATCGCGGCTGTTTTGTTTTCTATTTAAATAAACAAAGAACAGCTGATCTTTAATAATAGGATCAAAGACCACTTCATTTACCACTGGCTCTTCATCATTAAAGTTATAGATAATAGGTTTTTGAGCTGTTGCACAAGCTATATCATAACCACTACCGCCAAAACATTTGAACTGCAATTTATAAGGATCACAACCCAACCATTGAGAAACGCAAGAAATCAATGTAGAGCTAGTTCCCATTCCCGATTTTCTATCAAAATCTAAAGTAGTCACCGCATCAAAACCTCGTAAAGACCTATTTGAAGTCAAATGCAAGGCTGTATTCAAAATTTCACTTAATTTAAAGGTGATAGGATTATCACAATTAATACAATCAGAATATAAATCATGTACATTAGTCACTACTTCATACCATAATGCTCCATCACTATTATAACTTTTCCAAGTGATTTGTTGATCATCACGATCTGTAATCTCAAGATATTGATTTAACTGTAAAGGAACTGCTAGTGCAGGTACATTATCTAACACTGCGTATTCTCCAGTAATCAAAAATTTACCATGAGCCGTATATTTCTTAATGTTTTTGGTGGTCATTACTTTATACAGATTTTATTCGATAAATGTTGTTGTAGTTTGTCGTTCTCTATTCACATGCAACTGTGTAACGTCTGGTCTAGAATAATGACCTGCTACATCAAAGTTTTGTTTTTCTTCCAGCACTCGATTGAAATCTAGAGTAGCATATATTAATTCTTCCTTACCTATTTGTGGTTCAATGATCCATTCTCCATCAGGACCAGCGATGCAACTACCGCCATTTGCTAGTACCTCAGGCGCATTTTCTAGTATTTGATCTATATGAATCGTATCCTTTGGGAAATCGGCTTTAAACATGGTTGAAGATACAGACAGCACATAACAACGACCTTCACGAGCTATAAATCTCGTGATGTCTTTAGTATTATGATCACTTCCTGGCCAGCATGCCACGTGTAAATTAGTCCCTTGAGCATACATCGCCGCCCGTGGTAATGGCATCCAGTTTTCCCAACAATTTAGTCCACTTACCGTAAAATCTTTTAATTTGTGAGTCACCAGCCCGTTTCCATCACCTGGCGACCAGGTGAGACGCTCGTCGTAGGTGGGCTGTAATTTACGGTGTACACTTTGAATGATTCCTTGTTGATCTATGTAAACCATACTGGCATAAACACTGTGCCCGCCACGATCTTCAGGTCGTTCTATAATTCCTAGGTAGATGGATATGTGTTTCGCTTTCGCGAATGCGCAAACAGCATCTAAATCACCTTTTTCTATACAAACTGCATTCAACACATATTGTCTATGCAGTTCTTTTACCTCTTTCTTGTTCCATGCGGCGCCATCCATTAAACCTAACCAAAACGGATAACCAGGAACCAATCCTTCTCCAAAAACAACCAACTCTGCTTTTTCCTTAACCGCATCTTCTAGTGTGGAAAGAATCTTATCTAGTGTCGCTTTTTTATCCAGCCATACCGGTGAGATTTGAGCGAGTGCTACTTTTATATGGGAATTCATAAACTCTAAAATAAGGTTTGTAAACGATCTATAATAGCTGGTAAATCAATTAATAATATTGAAAATACTCCTATGGCGATAATAACCTTTAAAATGAAATGAATAAGCAAATACTCGCGTTTACGTCTAGAAGACCAGATCAATGGCAAACAAACAAGTAAAGCGCCAGTTATAAGAGTAAAATAATATTGCATGTATCCTATTTCAAAATAAGCTATAAGAACGGTGATAGGAATGATGGTTAAAAAGGTAAGAAAGGTGTAAAATTGTTTGCTCACTTTTTCTCCCATAACTACAGGAATGGTCTTATAATTTTGAGCGAGATCACCTCTCAAGTTTTCTAGATCTTTGACTAATTCTCTCATCCCTAAAATCAAAAACAAAAACCCACCATGAACTAGAATTACCGGATAGAAGTTTTTATAATACATAAACAAAACAAAAAATGGGGTAACAGCAAGCAGCGCGGCCATCAAATTACCTAAAAATAAAACCCTTTTAAGTTTATGTGAATAAAACCACATGGCAAAAATATAGAACGCAAAAAACAATCCTGCTCTCCAAGAAACTATACTTCCTAAAATAAACGCAATACCGTTAACAGTAAAGTAAACCGACCACAAAGTAGATCTACTTATCTTGTTTTCTAATAAGGTTTTTTGAGGTCTATTGATCAAGTCTTTTTCACGATCGTAAAAGTTATTGATGATATAACCACCAGCTATGGCTGCACTAGTTGCAAAAACAATCATCCATAATCGGTAATCTAACAATATAGATTTTACCGAAAGTTCTGGTGCTATTATAAAGATAGCGGCCAATAACTGCGCAAAACCTACCAACACAATATTATATAACCTGACACTAGAAAATAAACTCAAAGCTTTTATTAATAATGCTTTAAAATTATTTGATGTGTTTAACTGGTATGTTTGCTCTTTATTCACAGAGCTAATTTACTACATAGGTATCACAATCAGCTTTATTTAAGAATAGGTTAATGTTATATAGAGTTATCTTACCGTATAAATCTCGTGCCTAAATAAAGCCTCATCAAAACATTCTTACTCCTTAATCTCTATCCTTTCTCCAGCACTATGACTTGAAAATTCTGGTGCGTACATGCTTTCTATGTTTGTGATTCCGTTAGAGAAGTTACCAGCGTTATTTGCTCTTACGTCATATTCAAAAACGTAAGTTCCTTTTGGAACATTGTCAAAAAAGAAATGGGTCGCAATATCCTTAGTGCTTTGATAATAACCTAGACCATCTTGCCATTTGTATTCAGATAGTACGTCAACAGGTTCAAAACCGCTGGCTCTCATATCCTTTAAGTGCACAAAATCCATATCGTTTTCAGTTCTTATCTCAATTCTTACGGTTACTAAATCCCCTATTTGCAAAGCATCTTTTGAGGTGATTTCTTTTAATTCTTCACCAGAGTTGTTGCACACCTTTTTAAATAGCTTCTTTTTTACTGATAGAGGTCCATTATCATCTGTTGTGATTTTATCGAGATTTTCAAAATACTGCCAATACAAACCACCGTAGCCAGTCACTTCTCCTCTATTTTTCACTTCTACTGTTGCATGTTCTCTGGTGATCTCATTTTGATCAAGAGAGATTTTAAAATAACCTGTTCCAGCTTCTTTTTTCACCTCGCTCATTTTACTTTCTGGCAATGGTTTTCCTGCCCAAGTGATTTTGTTTTTCACGGCAACATCTGTCCAGCTGCCATTTTGTAGTAGCAAAGCATAAGTAGCATCGGCAGTGGCTTTTGTGGATTTCCATTGTGTGGTTCTTTTCTTTAACAATAGCCATACTTGCAGCTCTTCCACTGTTTTTGTGTCTTTCTCGATTTCCATAAATGCCTCGATTGCCAGTGCTTGGGTTTCTATATCGCTGCTGTACCAATACCAAGAGTTGGTATTTTCTTTCCAGTACATGCCGTTTTCATTACTTACTACTGCCGTTTGTCGCAAACCTTCAAGGATTTTGGCTGCTGTTTTTGACTCACCATTTCTATGCAATGCGATTGCCATGAGTAATTGCGTATATAAAGGTTGTGAGGCAAATTCTTTTTCCGCTTTCGCGAAAGCTACCTTTTTACCATCTTCTAATACCTTTGCCATCTTCTGATCGAGAACCGATTGCTCAAAGCTTCTTGCATACTGATAATGCCAGTAACTCGCACTGAAATTATATTTCTTCAAATTTTTATTGCGTTTAAGGTAATCATTGAATCGCTTTTCCCAAGCGCGATCTACTGCAGCAATGGCATTTTTATAGATGCGATCTGTTTGTGGACGGTCTTCATCGTTAACTCCTAATTTATTCAAATGACCTATTCCTGCCGCAATATGTCTTGTTATATATTCATTTGTATTCCCACCACTAAACCATGGAAAACCACCAGAACTGCCTTGTTTTGCCTCTAATTTAGCAAGGGTTTTCTTTTTCTCTCGAGCTGTTTTATCCAGATCAAAAAGCGTTGCCAGTCGCTGCTGCTTTTGCGCCTCAGTTTGTGCATCACGCAACCATGGTGTATGAGCAAGAATCACTGATTTCAATTCTTCGTTTTGCTCTAACTTGCTCTTATTACTACCATTTGCTGCCCAACTATCAAAGACTTCTTTAACCTTAGGACTGCTATTTAAAATGTGTGCTGCCATCGCATTTGCATAGTATCTGGAAAATGTTTGTTCTGCACACTCATGCTCATATTCCATGAGGTAAGGCAAAGACTTGATCGCATACCAACTAGGATTAGACGTATATTCAAACGTCATTTGATGATTTTCTAGCGTGGTGGATGTATGGTTTGCAAGCTTATCCATAGTTGCCGATTCTGTCTCGCCAGCACGTACCCAAAGCGATCGAGATTCTGTTACCAGCATTCTATTCGTAAGCACTGGCAAGGTATTTTCTTCTCCATCAGAAAACTGTCCAGCTTTTGCAATCACGCGATAGGTTACCGCTTGAGTGCCTACTGGAATTACAAACGTCCAATTCACAGATGCGTTTCCATCTTTCTCAACAGAAAAGTTTTGTAAAGCATTAGTATTTTGCAATTCTTGATCTATAGGTTGCATGGTTAGTGCATCAAAAAGTTTGAGTGTTGCAACACCTTCCATTTTGGCATCACTTAGATTGGCTATTTTAGTTGAAAATCTAATGGTATCTGTTTCTCTTAAAAATCTTGGCGCGTTAGGAACGAGACTGAGTTCTTTTTGAGTCACAACTAGTTTTTCTAGATAAGCAGTTTCTGCTTGTTTGTTGTGAGCAAAAAGTCTCAATTTCCATTGGGTCAACATTTCTGGAGAGGTGAACGAGAATTTAAGATTTCCTTCTTTGTCTGTTTTTAATTCTGGTAAGAAAAAAGCCGTTTCTTTTAGGTCTTTTCTAATCTGGACATTATTTAAAGCCATTTCTTGAAGTACCAAGTCGTTTGCACTGACTCCTTCTTTTGTGGAAATGATGATCACGCCATTTGCACCACGGTTGCCGTAGATGGCTTTGGCGTTTGCGTCTTTAAGGGTTGCAATTTCATAAATTGAAGATTGATCTAAGGCTTTAAAAGTTGCCTCATCAACAGGTACACCATCGATTATGTAAAGTACTGATTTGTCACCTTGTTGAACACCTGGCATGCCTCTTATCACTACTGACTCCAATTCTGCTGTTCCATCACCATCAGTGTAGGAAACTTCTAGTCCTGATACACGACCTTGTAAATCTCCTGACATATCGTCTCGTGGACTCCAAGATTCTGAAGTAATTTTAGTTGAAGCCACATTAGATTTTGCTCTATCTGTTGTTCTATAAGCTTGAATAACTACAGTTTCTAAAGAAGAAGAATCAAGTTCTACATTAAGAATTTTGCTTTCTCCTACTATCTTTTCTTGTGTATCATATCCTGCAAATGAAAAAATAAGCACGTCATCAGCACTCGCTGCAATCTTATACAATCCGTCAAAATCTGTCACAGCAAAGGTACTCGTACCTTTTATGGCAACAGTTACACCTATAACTCCATCACCATCAGGACCAAGAACTCTTCCTACTATATAGCCGTCTACCTTTTTAACTGGTTCATGCCGTTTTGCGAGTTTACTTTTATATCTATTGTACTGGTATTGATTTGCGTTAAATGAAAGACCAAAATATTTAAAAGAAGGATACTCTACATATGGACTAGAAGAAATATATCCTTTGAAAAAACTACGGTTATAACCAGTTTTTAATCGAGTTAACTCATCAAAGAAATCTGGTTGAAAATCTTCGTCATAATTATAAAAACTGAATCCATCCCAACTTGCGGTGGTGAATTCGTCTAGACTTTTATCATACATGCTTGCTAGAACCTCGGCTTGCATTGCAGTATTTTCTTGATCTTTGATAGTAAACGACCATTCTTCTTCCATACCTGGATAGAGTTTGTCTCTAAACGTATTTGTGGTGATCTGGTAATTGCTCGCAGCTCTCTTTTCAATCGCTGCACTGAAAGATTGTGCAGTAAACTCATTTTCTTTTTGAACTTTATATCTAAAATTTATCTTTTGACCGTTTGCCTTTCTTAGATTAAATTTCTTAGTGGTTTTTCCTTTAGGTAGAAAAATGGTTTTCTCATCTAGTATTCTACGTGAATCATAAGTAAGTAATTGCATGAAGACACCATCCATAGATGTGAAGAAATCTACTACAGCAAGATCTCCATCTATCTTTAAGTTATGTGAAATCATCACAGGTTGCACTGGTAGATTTTTATTTGCCCAAATGTCCTTTTTATTAATTTCTTCTACAAAGTCCTCTTCTTTATCGAGGTCTTTACCTTTTCCCGCTTCTATGGCTTTTGCATAAATCACGTACTTGCCATTATTCCAGTTATTGGTAATGGGTATATTTATAGAGGTTAAAGAATCTGTCGTAATACGTTTCTTGAAAATGATCGGTGCATCTTTCCAATCTCCTGGTTGCTCACTAGGACGCAAGTCTGAGAAAGGGTAGCGCTGTCGGTAATTCACATCATTGAGTTCATAAAACTCGGCTTGTGGTAATCCTGTTCTTACAACGACATGATCAGGTTGTTTCAGTTCTCTTATTTGCAATTCTATTACCGCGTTGATCGCTTTGCCGTTTAGGTTTTTGGCAACTACTTTTACTTCGTTTTCCTTTACAGTTAAGGTGCTAGGACCTACCACACTCAATTCTAAAGCTTGTTTACCAACTCTTACTGATGTAGAAGCGGTGCGCGTTTCTCCATTGACATCAGTAATTTCTACTTCAATTAAATAAGAATAAATAGGATGTACCTCTTTTGCAACAAGAGTAGAATCTGCCACAGCTTGGAACTTGATTTCAAATTCTCCTTTATTATCAGTTTTAAAATCACCTTCTAGCTCATTAGAGTCTGCTATAATTTGATTGCCAGAATAATAGCCAGAATATTTCCACCATGGCAAACTCGCGCTTCTGGTCACTTTATAATGTACGATTGCATCTGTAATGTTTGATCCTAGTAACGCTTTCGCGAAAGCGGTAACCACAACGGTATCATTAATCTGATAAGTCGCTTCTACCTCTTTAAAGTCGGCTGAGAAACGTGGCCTTTTGTACTCTTCTACTTTAAAACCGAACTCGCCATATTCAAAATCATCTACGGTATCCCAAAAATCAGAATCTTCATCGCTATCTATTTCAATGGTGAAATTTCCTGTAAGCGTTTCTTTAGGTAAGGTAAACTCTCCATGAAAGCTGCCGTACTCGTTTGTAGTTGCGATGGTAGTAAATACCTCTTCATAATTAGCATCTTCTACGGTAATTTGAAACTGTTCACCAGCAACTACCTTAGAAACGTCACCTTTTTTAGAAACAGCAATTCCTTTATAATAAACTGTTTGTCCAGGTCTATAAATGGCACGATCTAGATATAGGAAGGTTTTTACTTCTAGATCTTCTTCCTCAAAATCCTGACCTCTATTATAATGATAAGTACTGGTTGTTAAAACATCTTCTCCTCTCGTGGCTTTAATAAGCACACTATTTCTTTCAGAAGAAGGCAGGAAAGATACTATACCATTTTTATTAGTACTACCGCGATTTTTATATGTTGAATTATAATTTGTAGAAGTTGCGATAGCAACATTCTCCATAGGCTTTCCCGTTTTTCTATCGAGGACTTGAACTTCTAATTGACGACCAACTGATCTTTTAAATAAACTCATTTTAGAAACAGTTATGTAACTTCCTGAGATACTTTTTGAGTCGGCATGTTGTGTTTCCAGTATCACTAGATATGTGCCGGCATCAAGACCTTTTGCATCATATTCATACGTATGAGAATAAGTATCTTCAGACGCTGGTAATTGAAACTCTTTAAACAATGCAATGCGATTTTCTTTCTGGGCACTTTTAAGTTCGTTTTTATAAATGGAATCTCGGTAACCTTTAATCTTACTATGATCAAATGGGACTTTTATAAAACTCATGGTGGCCTTATCAATATTTTGATAGGTAATCACACCACGATGTGGCTCATTAGGTAGAATTAAATCTTGATGTTGTAAGTTAAGTAATGGCTGGTAAATTTGAGAAAGTAGAGCGGTACATTTCAATGCTCCATAAGATTCTGGATATTTCTTTATAGCGTCTTTTGCGATTGCAATAGCTTTATCTCTAGCGGCCTGTCTGGTGTCTTTTTCTAGGTCATTACTACGGTCATAATAGTATTGAGCCAATTGATGACTTATTAAAGTACTCAGTGCGCTGTCTTTGTATTGCATTAATAACTGTTCATGAAATGAAACGTATTTGACAGCATCAAACTGACTTCCTAAAGCATCGCGCTCGTATTCTAAACGTTCTAAAATTATACTTACATAAGGTGTATCATTGTTTTGCGATGAATGTAAATTTTCTAGACTCGCATACAACTGCAATACGTCATATTTAGAATACACCGTATCACCTTGCGGTCTGGTCAGTTCTTGGAGTCCACTAGTAGGTAAAAAGGCATTTTTTTCAGTAATGACATAAGATACTTTAGGAGTAGTCAATCTGTTATAACCTGTTTTGTAAAAGTTCAAGGCCTCTCTAGCAAGCAAATCGAGCAAAGTAGGACGCAACTCTCTACCTAATGGTCGTACATATAAAATAGCTGCATAATCAGATACTGGAATTTGTGCTAGCTTTTTAGAGTCCTTTAAAGAAAGCTGGTAATGCTTTGAGATTTGTGCATAAAAAGTTTTTGCATCCCAAGTTAGAAAGTCGTTTAAATCTTGAACGCCACCAGAGGTGCGATTTTGAATTTTCCAGCGATTTTGATTAGAATATTCATTCAACAATTTAGCATAAATAGTATGATAAATATTCTTGTTAGGGAAGGTTGCCTTTTTAATTAATTCATCAAGCTCATCAAGCACTTTTTGTTGTGCATTTTCTTCTTTTATGATATTGAACTTTGCTTTAAATAAGAATGTTTTTACAACTTGATCATCATCTTTCTTACGTTTTGCTACACGGTATATTTCTTCAACTATTCTTGTGGCGTCTTCAATTTTATTTTCTAACTCTAATTGTTCTACTTCATGCCATTTACTAACATAGAATTCTTGCGCATTTGATAAAAAGCAGCCACATAAAGTTATGATTAAAGTATATATAAAATTTTTCATCTTAATAAGAATTTGACTTAAAGGTACGTGTAAAATCAAGTTTTATAAAAATAGTAATGAGTATAATGATCTTTTCATTGAGTGAAAGCACATTTGGTTTGCTTTTTGATATTTTTACGGTATGAAGAAGTTATTTATAGGACTATTTATTTTGTTTAGCACAATGGCTTATGGTCAGTCTGCTTTCGCGAAAGCGGAACAATTATTCCAAGACAAGAAATATGATCAAGCTTTAATTGTATTTAAAAAACTTTACCAACAAGACTCTTCAAATAAAAAAATATTAGAACGATTAGGTGACATCGCTGGGCGCCAAAATGATTTAGAAACAGCAATAGTATATTATAAAAAGCTAGTAGATCGAGAGCCCAACAACGCTAATTATAACTTTAAGTACGGCGGTACGTTAGGACTACATGCTAAAAACGTATCAAAATTTAAAGCGTTAGGAATGCTTGATGATGTAAAAAGACACCTTCAAAAAGCTGCAGATTTAGACACAAAACACATCGAGGTGAGACATGCATTGTCTCAAATGTACTGTGAGTTACCAGGAATAGTAGGTGGATCGATAAAAAAAAGTCGCGCTTATGCCGATGAGCTTCTAGCTATTTCTCCAGTAGACGGTCATCTAGCTCATGGGTTTATAGATGAGTATGAAAAGGAATATGACAAAGCCGTTGTGTCCTATCGCAAAGCGATTGAAACTGGTGGTTCTATGCTTACCTATCGTAAACTTATTAATGTTTATAAAAAGCATTTAAAGGATGATAAAGCTACTCGAGAAGTGTTGAAAGAAGCATATAAAATTCATCCTAGCCCTAGTTTAAAAGCAGAGATTACCGCTTTAGAAAAAAGTTAAGTATCTTATAGAAATGGCTACTTGAACCATTTTATATTTAGTAATTTTACTAAAATTTTATACAAATGCGCGTACACTTTATCGCGATAGGCGGCAGCGCCATGCACAATCTTGCTCTTGCTTTACATCACAAAGGTGATCATGTTACTGGTAGCGATGATACTATATTTGAACCTAGTAAATCTAGATTAGAGAAACATGGCTTGCTTCCAGAAAAATATGGCTGGTTTCCAGAGAAAATTACTAGTGATCTAGATGCTGTAATTTTAGGCATGCATGCTAAAGAGGATAATCCTGAGTTACTAAAAGCACAAGAGTTAGAACTTAAAATTTATTCTTATCCAGAATATTTATATGAGCAATGTAAAAATAAAACGCGTGTTGTAATAGGTGGCTCACATGGAAAAACTACAATCACGTCTATGATTTTACATGTTATGCACTATCATGACAAAGAAGTGGATTATATGGTAGGCGCACAATTAGACGGTTTTGATACAATGGTGCATCTTACAGACGATAATGAATTTATGGTTTTAGAAGGTGATGAATATCTTTCTAGCCCTATTGACAGACGTCCTAAATTTCATTTGTACCAGCCTAATATTGCACTTATTTCTGGTATCGCTTGGGACCATATAAATGTATTCCCTACATGGGAGAATTATCTAAGCCAGTTTGAACAGTTTGTGGAACTGATGAAAAATGGAAGTATTCTTGTATATAATGAAGATGACCCAGCGGTTAAGCAAATTGCAGAAGCAGCTACAAAACCTACAAGGAAACATTCTTATACCGTTCCTGAACATCAAATTGTAGATGGAACTACTTACTTGGCTACACCAGAAGGAGATATGCCTGTTGAAATTTTTGGCGAGCACAATTTGAGTAATCTGGCTGGTGCTAAATGGGTGTGTCAACACATGGGAATTGATGAAGATGACTTCTATGAAGCTATAGCTAGTTTTAAAGGTGCTTCAAAACGTCTTGAAAAGGTTGCAGAAAGTAAAACTGCAGTTATCTATAAAGATTTTGCTCATTCACCTAGTAAAGTAGCGGCAACCACTGCAGCTGTTTCAAAACAATACAGTGAGAGAAAAACAATTGCCTGTTTAGAGTTACATACCTATTCTAGTCTTGATCCAGAATTTTTAGTTCAATATAAAAATGCATTAGATCCTGCAGATACTGCAGTGGTTTTTTATAGTCCGCATGCGGTAGAAATTAAAAAGCTTGCGCCAGTGACTAGAGAACAAATCCTTGAAGCTTTTGATCGCGAGGATTTAATAGTAATGACAAATCCTTCAGAGTTCAAGAGCTGGTTATTTGAGCAATCGTTAGATAATTGTGCGTTACTTTTAATGAGCAGCGGTAATTATGGCGGTCTTGATTTTGAAGAATTAAAAGATTTAGTTTAATAATAGAGTATTATTCCATATCTATGAAGCAAAAAAAATGCGATCCAGAGGATCGCATTTTTTAATATCTATTAATTCTATAGATTATTTGTCGATAATAATCTTTTCTACCGTTCTTGAAGCTCCTTGTTGAACTTGCAATAAGTATAAACCATTAGATAAATTTTGTACATCAATTGATTCATTTAATTGTGATGCATTTTCAACTTCTTTAGTAAATACCACACGGCCGTTAAGATCTAATATATTAATTACAGCATTATTTGCACTTTCAGTATTTGTTCCAGCAACGGTAAATAATCCATTTGAAGGATTAGGATATACAGTAAATTCATTCACAACTACTTCACCATTACTCAAAACAGTAGGTACTTCACAAAAAGTAATTTTCCAGTTGTTCAAAGTACCTAAATCTGCAGGACCGCGATCTTGAACATCTAATGTCCATGTACCATTCACGTTTTCGCCGTTAAAGGCTGATAATAGTTGTACTGGTGCTACCGCACCTACATAACCTGGTTGACCAGCAACTGTATTACAGCTGAAGGCTCCAGCATCGTCATCAAATGTAACTCCTAAGTTAGGAGTGGCACAGCTATTAGGACTAGTTAATGCTACAACAGTACCAGAAGGTGATGTTAAAGTAATAAGTAAATCCCCAGAATATTCATGAGTGCTTATTACCTCAACAGTTATTTTACCTATTGAAATATTATTAGCTTGATTTACTGTTAATGAACTCGTTATACCGCTAGGATTATTATCAGGAATTGCTATTGGAGATGCAATTGCTGCATCAATCTCATTACAATCAAAAGTAGTAAAGCTTTTCATTACATAAACACCTTCTCCACAATCATTAATAGGCTTAACTCTCCAGAAATAAGTCGTTGATGGACTTAGCTCTAATGATGGTACTCTAAATGATGACGAAGCAACAATCTCGTCAATAAATGGTCTACCAAAACTACTATTTCTTGCCATTTGAACTCTATATCGCTGTGCGTTGAATTCGTCATCCCATTCTAAAACAGCTGATGTGCTGATTTGAGTAGCCGCATCTAAAGGAAATCTTGTATTCACATTAGTGAATGAGTCGCTAATAATTCTGAGTACAACTACCAAACTTCTTTGATCATTTGGTGAAACAGCATTAATAGTTATAGGATAAGTACCATCTGGAACAGTATTTATTCCTGTAAGGTTTAATGTTGTAGTACCTGATGAAGTGAAAGAAGTATTTGAAAATGAAGCGCTTATTCCATTAGGAAGGTTTGTAGCTGATAAGTTTACAATGTCACTAAAATTTGGACTTGATTGAAATTCCAATGGAAAAGTACCATTTTGATCTCTACAGATTTCGATAGTTCTCTGAGAGGATCTTAAACCAAAATTGATTTGTTCTCCAGTTACAATTAAACTAAAAGGTTGCGATCCATTCACTAAAGTGCCCTTATGACTCACAGTTATCGTGTACAATCCAGAAGGAGAGGTCACATCAACTCTTTCAAAATTATCTACAGTATTATCTCCAGTTCCATTTGTAACCACGCCAAACAATTTCCATGGTTCAAAAGTAGTACCTCCTTGAGATATTCTTATATCCAAGTCATTTACTAATGCAGGAGTTGTATCGTTTGCTCCTCCTAGGTTAATTTGTCCAGCAGGATCTGTCCATGATATAGAAGCCAGTAAATCCTCAGCAGAATTAGCCTCTACGGTTATACTATAAGTTTGACCATTTTGCAGAACAGCTTCCACAATTCTATTACCAATAAAATCGTCTATTATAGTGGCGGCTTTCATTGTGTTCATAAGTCCCCAACCCCATACGGCATCTGGACCAGCAGGGCCTGCATCATCCGCAGTGTGCATAGCTAAACCCTTTACAGTTGCTGCTTTCATGAACTCACCATTAATTTGATTGTAGTATTGTTGCAACAATAACATAGAGCCAGCAACATTTGGAGAAGACATAGAAGTTCCACTTATTGTGCCATAAGCATTATCCGATGAATCAAAGCTACTGGTTACACTTGTACCATTTCCTGTAATATCTGGTTTAATTCTATAATCATCTGTCGGACCTTGACTACTTCCAAAATTAATACTAACAGAGTTTAAACTTCCGTCTGAATTAATAACTGCATCTTGAGCATTCGCAACTAACATGGCGTTTTTTGAGACAGATGCGAAAGTCAATTTATCATAATTACTACTACCTCCTAATGGAACGTCGTTTGAAGTATTATCCGCACCACTATTTCCAGCAGAAAATACAGGCTGATAATATGGAGCATTATAGGTTATCTCATCTATTCTTGCAGCATCGCTTAAGTATTTACCTATTAAATCAGCATTCCCTGCTAGATTCGCTGTAGGTACACCATAGGAATGATTTGATATTAAAGCTCCATTTGCACCTGCTGCTGCCATCTCTGCTTCATCTGAATTCCAATCATTTGTAACAACATTTGCCTGAGGTGCCATTCCTTTGGCAGTTGCGTTTACTCCAGATCCAGCGATTGTGCCACTTACATGGGTTGCGTGAAAACTATTACCGTTTAAAGCAGATATGGCATCGCCTCTCGAGGCTCGTTGACCAGAAAATTCTTGATGAGAAATTCTTGTCGGACCACCATCCCAGACGTATGCTGTCATGCCTTGACCTTCTATATTGAGTCCTAGAGAACCTCCATTATGTAGTCGGTCGGTACGTGTACTATTGGCAGCATCTGCATTATTTATACTATAGTAGACAGGAACTCCGTCTGGCGTAATTCTCATTAATTCGTCAAAAGAACCATCTTCATTCTCTTTGAACATAGGTACATTATTCACTCTTGAAAACTCTAATGCTCCCTCTTTATCCTTGATGGCCTTATTCTGTAAATCAATGATTAATTGCTGTAATCTAACTTGATTGTTAGACTTTATGATTTCGGCGCGTTGTTTGGCATTTTGAGCCATTGCAAATGCACTACTCAAAAGTAACGCCGCAAGGGTAAGATTTAATTTCATCTTTAGGTTTTTTTTAAGAATTGCTAAAATATGCAAAGAATAGAATTTCTATAAGGATATCTACGTTTTTATTGGTGATACGTTTGTGATAATTGTGTTAAGATAATATTAAAACAAGTTGCTGTTTAAATTACTTACTAAAATGTTCTAAATCTATTAAACAATATTTTATGCTTGTTACTTCTTCTTAGTTCATAAAAGACTCGATTAATTACAGTCCTTAAAAAGAATTACCCTTACAATTAATTACTTTTGCTTTTTTTCATATTCAATTATACATATCTAACATGAGTAATAACATCACTGCCAAAAGCGCTTTAATTTCTGTATTTAACAAAGATGGACTTGCTCCCATTGTAAAAAAGATGGACGATTTAGGTATTACCATTTATTCCACAGGAGGAACAGAAAAATTTATCACAGACCTTGGAATAAATGTTGTCCCTGTTGAGGATGTTACTTCTTATCCTTCTATTCTAGGAGGACGTGTAAAAACTTTGCATCCTAAAGTCTTTGGAGGCATCTTAAATAGACGTGATCACGATGGTGATATAGCTCAGTTAGAAGAATTTGACATTCCTCAAATTGATATTGTAATAGTTGATTTATATCCTTTTGAAAAAACAGTTGCTAGCGGTGCTTCAGAGCAGGACATCATTGAAAAAATTGATATAGGAGGTATTTCGCTTATACGTGCTGGCGCAAAAAATTATAAAGACACTTTATGTGTAGGAACGGTTACAGATTATTCAAAATTATTAGAAGTTTTAGAATCAGGTAATGGTACTACCACTATAGAACAACGTAAGGAGTTTGCCACTACTTGTTTTAATATCTCTTCTCATTACGACAGCGCGATTTACAATTATTTTTCTGGAGATTCCACAACCAAAGCTTTAAAAGTTAGCGAGCAAAACGTTATGCCGCTGCGTTATGGAGAAAATCCACACCAGCGAGGCTGGTTTTATGGCGATTTTAATGAGATGTTCATTAAACACCATGGTAAAGAATTATCTTACAACAATTTATTAGATGTAGACGCTGCAGTTAACTTAATGAGTGAATTTGTAAACGACGCACCTACATTTGCCATTTTTAAACATAATAATGCGTGTGGTGTAGCTCAAAGAGACTCTATTTTTCAAGCATATGTAGATGCTCTTGCTGGAGATCCAGTTTCTGCATTTGGTGGAATCCTTATTTCTAATACAGAAATAGATGCGATTACCGCTACTGAGATTCATAAATTATTTTGTGAAGTTGTGATTGCTCCTTCTTTTACTGCTGAAGCTCTAGAAATTTTAAAAGGCAAGAAAAACAGAATTATGTTAGAGTTGGTAGAAGGTGCGCTTTCGCGAAAGCGAGACACTAATAAACTAGAAGTACGAGCCTCATTAAACGGTTTTCTGGTTCAAGATCCTAATCTTAAAACAGATGAAAAGTCTGAATTGAAAAATGTTACTAATACTAAGGCAAGTGAAGATCAAATTAGTGACTTGCTATTTGCTTCAAAGCTCTGTAAACATACTAAGTCTAATACCATCGTTTTAGCAAAAAACAAGCAGTTGTGTGCAAGCGGTACCGGTCAAACTTCTCGTGTAGATGCTTTAAATCAAGCGATTCATAAAGCAAACTCTTTTAATTTTGATTTAAAAGGAGCTGTTATGGCAAGTGATGCTTTTTTCCCTTTTCCAGACTGCGTAGAAATAGCTGATAATGCTGGAATTACAGCGGTAATACAGCCTGGTGGATCTATTAAAGACCAGCTTTCCATTGATTATTGTAATAAGAATAATATTGCGATGGTTTTCACAGGTACAAGGCATTTTAAACACTAGTTTTATGTTAACTTTGCAATACCCTAATTATTAACGTTTTTCTACTCCTCATTTATGGGATTTTTTGATTTCCTTACAGAAGATATTGCCATCGACCTAGGTACGGCAAACACACTTATTGTTCACAACGGTAAAGTAGTTGTGGATAGTCCATCTATTGTAGCTCGTGATAGAACTACTGGTAAAATTATAGCTGTAGGAAAAGAAGCCGCGATGATGCAAGGAAAAACCCACGAAAACATTAAAACAATACGTCCTCTTAAAGATGGTGTGATTGCTGATTTTGATGCAAGTGAAAAAATGATCTCTATGTTTATTAAAGAGATTCCTGCATTAAAGAAAAGATGGTTTGCTCCATCTCTAAGAATGGTAATTTGTATACCATCTGGAATTACTGAAGTAGAAATGCGTGCTGTTAAGGACAGTGCAGAACGAGTTAATGGTAAAGAGGTTTATTTAATCCATGAACCTATGGCTGCAGCTATAGGTATAGGTGTAGACATTATGCAACCTAAAGGTAACATGATTGTAGATATAGGTGGTGGGACAACTGAAATTGCTGTTATCGCTTTAGGTGGAATTGTTTGTGACAAATCTGTTAAAATCGCTGGAGACGTATTTACAAATGATATTGTGTATTATATGCGTACACAACATAATCTTTATGTAGGAGAACGCACAGCCGAAAAAATTAAAATCCAGATAGGTGCCGCTACAGAAGACTTAGAAGTTCCACCAGAGGAGATGAGTGTTCAAGGACGTGACTTACTTACTGGAAAACCTAAAGAGGTTAAGATAGGTTATAGAGAGATTGCAAAAGCCTTAGATAAATCTATTCTAAGAGTAGAAGATGCTGTTATGGAAACGTTATCTCAAACACCACCTGAACTTGCAGCAGATATTTATAATACTGGTATCTATCTAGCAGGTGGAGGATCAATGCTTCGTGGATTGGACAAACGAATTTCACAGAAAACAAAACTTCCAGTACACATTGCGGAGGATCCGCTTCGCGCAGTTGCACGTGG
>CAZBCH010000025.1:0-3026 GCA_964490235.1 uncultured Flavobacteriaceae bacterium
GTAACAGAATCATAGGAGGTGTCCTGCAGCCAGTAGTAGGTGAACTTACTCAAGGAGCCCGTTCTTTGGTGCAAAAGGAATTAGAAGAACTACAGAAAGATGTGATTTTAGGGAAGACTCGGAACATAACTCTAAATCAATCGTATCAAGACTCTATTAAGAAAAAAGAAGCTGTAATGCGCCAAATAGCTGGTGATATATTACAGGAAAGAAATGAACAATTTGTATCTGAATTAACTGAAGCAAGTAATGCAAGTAGTCCCCAAGATATACAGCCAAAAAGCAAGATTAATAACGCGCAAGGAGACATAACATATGCCTCTACAGGTCAGGAAGCAGAAACTACGCAGTCTACTATAGGACCAACTACTTTATCTAACGCTTCTCTATATTTTGCTACTAATACATCAAATACCAGTTCAGGTAAAGTTTATAACAGCTCTGCCAGTTATGATTCTGCAAGCTCAGATAGCTTATTACATTTATATGATGTGGAAAGAGAATATAAAACAGGCGTAGGTCAATACACAGACAGTAGAGTAAAGCAAAAATCCGATTATCCATTTAGTGGTGGAACAAGTTCTGCCAGCAGGTCAGGGAGTTTCTTTTCGCGTATCGATTTTAGTCCAGAGCAAAATGGTGCAGGCATAGGAGTTGCTGAAACTGATTTTTATGGCAGACCTGTTACTAGAGATTCTGTTGTTGCTACTGCTGGCAGATCTGATTCTGGCGGTGGGGTAGAGGGTTTCTGGCCACGTGCAGGCTATGTTGTTAAAGAGCTTTTTGGTGCTCCAGATGCATATGGAAATCCAGCTCGACCAGCAGCAGGTTCTATGGTAATAAATAGTAGTGAGGGATATACAGATAGTAGAGTAAAGCAAGTAGTAGATTTTCCATTTGTTAGCATATCTGGTCCCGGTAGTGGTGCAGGGAGTTTCTGGTCACTTATAGATTTTGCTCCTGAGCAAAGTGGTGCGGGTATAAGAGTTGCTGAAACCGATTTTTATGGCAGATATTTACCTTCACCTTCCTTACAAGATGAGATAAAAACTGTAAAGATATACGATGTCAAATCAGGTGTTAAGATTGATAGTAACAATCATGGATTGAAAAAAGATTCGTTTGTACGTAATGGAAAAGAAGTTACATCTTATAGAAATAGTTCAGGCCAGTTTACCAAAAAACCATCGCTTTATAACTATTCTATAAATACCCAAATTCCTTTAATAAACCTAGGAGGGCAAGAATATTCACTTGTGCTAATAGATAGTAGAGAAATTACTTTAGGTGATACAAAAGTACAAACTGGAATGACGGCATACACTAAATCTCCTTATATTTTCTCTGGCTTTAATAAGGGCCTAAATGCAAGTATGGGATGGCACAGTGGTATTCTCGTGGGGAGTACAGCATTGGGTGATGGTTCAACTTTATCTGCTCATATTTTAGAAACATTGGGAATAGCTGGATTCAATATTGGCAAATCTGGTTTGGGTGCAAAACTAGGATTTAAGGGAAGTCTTGCTAATGTTAAGTATATTATGCCAATTAGTGAGACGTGCTTTAGATATGCTTGTTTTGAAGGAGACGCAACTTTTGAAGCAGGTCTTGGCATTAGTGCTAAAGCGGAAATAGGTTTATCAAATAAAAAAGTCAAGGCAACACTAGGCTCAGGAGCTATAGCGCAGGTAGAACTATCTGTTGATCTATCAATCAGTAAGAACAAAGAATATTTAGCCGCTCAACAAAAACGCACAGAACAAATACAAGCTAAATACGATCATTTTAATGCCGAAATAAAGAAATATACTCCTGATGTGATCGCAAGAATATCAATGATGGATTTGTATGATTTTGGAAATCATCAAGATTTTGAATCAATATTATTATTAGCAAAAGAATATAGCAAGAGGTAGGTATGATAAGATATTTGACAGTTAAACTGCTATTTTTTACTCTATTTGCATATGTACAAACAGCGTCTGCAGAGTCTCAAAATGAAAAATGTAGTAAAATTTTAAGATCAATTATCATTGACACAAATTTGACAGAACAGGACAAGTTTAATAAATGGAAAAATTACGAGCAAACTTGTTCTAAAGATAGTTTTTATTATATAGGCAAGGCTGAAATATATGCGCTACAGGATACTGGTCATGCCATAAATTATATTAATAAGTTATTAGATGAGAAAAAAATTACTTATACAAAAGATATTTTGTTTTTTTTAGGTATGGGTTGCGATGCTGCATATTTTTTTAAGAAAGATAACGAAGCACTTGAGGTATTAACAGGATTTGCTGATATACTAATCAATGATTATAAAAATTCGGCTACTGGATATTTTCTGAAAGGATGCTATTTTTTTCATAAAGATGATTTTAATAAAGCACAGTATTATTATAAGAAAGCAAAGGACTTAAGTGAAATTAATGATGATAATTTTTTTCAAAAAATCTCTATCAGAGATCTAATCATCAGACGCGCTTCTATAGTGGCCTATAAGCAAAATCGGTTTACTATGTGTATAGGTCTCTATAACAAAGCCTTTGAATTAGATCAATTTGGGACTTTAGCTGATTCCATTGCTTCTAACACAGCAACTAGAGCATTAATTAGAATTGGTAATTGTAAGGATGCGCGTAAACTTATGGATTTAAGGAAAGAATTTGTTCCGCAAATTACCAAAGGCAAAAACTTTATTGAACTGGAACAAGAATATAGTCAAGCATGCGAAGAATGAAAGTACTAAAAATTAACGGATTCTTTATTGCACCTGGCCTTGGGACAAAGAAACAGCGAATAGTATCTGTTTAATCGAGTCAATCATTTAATTTGTGTAAGTTCTAATTTTTTAATTCCAATAAATCCTGTCTAAAATCTCCACATAAAATTTCAAATTGATTCGGGGTCTAGTGGAAGAAGTCCCAAAAGTGTCGGTTTATTTTTTTGCCCTTGTCTCATAAGGGGTTGAGCAGGTAAATTCTTCTATTCTGGATCATTTTTTACTTTATCACTAAAGATTT
>CAZBCH010000026.1:0-4686 GCA_964490235.1 uncultured Flavobacteriaceae bacterium
TTGAAGTTATTGAGGGAATGAGGTCTAAAGCTGTAATGGAAGAACTTATTGAAAAATACATAAATCATGATACTGATGCTGTAGTGGTGGAGGAAGTTGTAGAATCTACAGAAACATCTTATTACGATGCAGATTCAAACCATGGATATAATGACGAGTTTTCAATATCTAATATAGCAGCTATTTGGCATTCATCCACAAAATTAAATTCACTTGCGTGGCATATTTATTTAAAACATGATGAAGAATCAGCGCTTGAAAAAGGAATAGAAATCGTTGAAAGATCTATAGAATTAGATCAAAATTACTACAATACAGATACACTTGCAGCTTTGTACTATAAAACTAGCAATTACAAACTGGCCTTAAAGAAGGCAAAGGAAGCTATAGAAATAGCAAAGCGAGACTCTGTAGATTATTCATCTACCACGACACTTATGAATAATATTATTGATCGTTTATAATAGTTTTTAATTCAACAAGAACTAAGCACAAAATCTTTTAGATTTTGTGCTTTTTTAAATTATATAACCTTTTAAAAGGTGAGTCCTTCTTATTTTTACATCTTATGCAGCACTTCATCGATGTTATATTACCCTTGCCCCTAGAAAGGTATTTTACTTATTCAATCAATGAGGCAGAGTACAGCTTTCTTGAACCTGGGATGCGAGTTGCGGTACCATTTGGAAAAACTAAAATATATACTGGAATAGTACAGCAAGTGCATCAACACAACACTGCTACCTATGAGATTAAAGAGATAGAATTTATCATAGATGATAATCCTATCATTACATCAGATCAACTCAAATTATGGGAATGGATAAGTTCTTATTATTTATGTACGGTAGGGCAGGTTATGCGTGCTGCTTTACCTAAATCTTTCTTACTAGAAAGTGAAACAATTATACTTAGAAATGAAAACCATTTAATAAACCAGAAAGAGCTTAACGATAGAGAATATTTAGTTATTGAAGCATTAGAAAACCGTAATGCATTAAAGGTTCAAGATGTAATGAACATTTTAGATCGTAAAACGGTATTGCCCATACTGCAAAAAATGCTTGACAAAGGTTATATTATACTCCAAGAAGAATTATATAACACTTATAAGCCCAAAACTGAAAAGTTCATCTACCTGCATGAAGAATTAAAAGACGAGGAAAGACTTAAGATGATTCTAGAAGAATTAACAAGAGCGCCTAAGCAACGAGATGCAGTGATGACCTTATTTATGATGCAAGCAGGCAATAGTCGTCCTGTGAGTAAAAAGCAACTAATTGAGAGAGCAAATGTAACTAGTTCAATAATTAAATCTTTAGTAGATAAAGAGATAGTTGTAGAATTAGAAGAAGAAATAGATAGAGTCCTTGATGAAAAAGAGGATGGAAACGATCTTTATAGTTTAAATAAAGAACAATCATTCGCGCTACTTAAGATCAAAGAATATTTTACAGATCATAAAACAGTTCTACTGCATGGTGTAACTTCAAGCGGTAAGACGCAACTATATGTACAACTGATCAAAGAGCAGCTTGAAAAAGGAAATCAAGCTCTTTATTTATTACCTGAAATTGCATTAACGACACAACTGATTTCAAGGTTGAAGAACTTTTTTACCCATCAAGTATTGGTATATCATTCTAGATATAATCTAAATGAAAGATTAGAAGTGTGGAATCATGTACTGCAAGCCAAAGAACCCTATGTTATTATCGGTGCTCGCAGTTCAATGTTTTTGCCTTTTCAAAATTTAGGTCTAATTATTATTGATGAAGAGCATGAAACTAGTTTCAAACAATATGATCCAGCTCCTAGGTATCACGCCCGTGACACAGCAATTGTCTTAGGCCATTTTAAGAAAGCGTCAGTTCTATTAGGAAGTGCTACACCATCATTAGAAAGCTACTATAATGCTAGCACCGGTAAATACCGTCTGGTAGAGCTTAAAAAAAGATTCGGTAATGTTCTTATGCCAGAAATTAATATGGTTGATATTAAAGAAAAGCATAAACGGAAAAAAATGAATGGCCATTTTTCTGACACTCTTCTAGAGTCCATGCAGGAGGCGTTTAAAAATAAAAAACAGGTTATTCTATTTCAAAACAGAAGAGGTTATGCACCTATAATGGAATGCGACACTTGTGGCAACGCACCACAATGTCCTAACTGTGATGTCAGTTTAACCTATCATCAATTTAAAGGGCAGTTAAGATGTCATTATTGCGGCTATCATACTTTTGTACCTAAAGAATGTCCTTCTTGCTCTAGTCCATCATTAGACACAAAAGGTTTTGGTACGGAGCAAATTGAACAGGAATTCCGCATGCTGTTTCCTAATCACAAGGTAGCCCGTATGGATCTTGATACCACTAGAGGTAAAAGCTCTTACCAGAAGCTCATTCATGAAATGGATACTGGTGCTATAGATTGTTTAGTAGGTACACAAATGTTGACTAAGGGTTTAGATTTTAGAAACGTTGCACTAGTAGGAGTAATGAATGCAGATTCTATGCTTAATTTTCCAGATTTCAGAGCGCACGAACGTTGTTTTCAATTACTAACTCAGGTCGCAGGTAGAGCTGGTCGTACAAGTGAAAGAGGTAAAGTGTTGATCCAGTCCTATAATCCAGATCACAGAATTTTACAACAGGTAAGTTCTTATGATTACAAAAATATGTATGAAGAGCAAATAGAGGAGAGGTATCAATTTAAATATCCTCCATTTCAGCGATTAATACGTATAACTTTTAAACATAGGGATTATCAAACCACTTTAGACTCTAGTACCTGGTTTGTAAATGCTTTAAATCAAGTACCTCATGGAGTTGTCGTTTTGGGTCCTGAATTTCCGCCCGTGTCTCGTATAAGAAACTTATATAACATTCATGTGGTTATTAAGCTAGCAAAAAATCAGTCACCAGAGCAAGTAAAGGGTTTTATTATGAAGGTTAAAAAAAGTTTTGAAGCTATAAGGCAATATAGGTCTGTACGCTGCAATATAGATGTAGATGCTTATTAATGCGTTTGAAATGGTGCTATTCTCGCTTTCGCGAAAGCGGAATTTTAAAAAATGATATTGTAATCTAGAGAATCTTAAACGAAAAAAAGCCACCTTGTGAAGTGGCCTCTTATAAACTAATTTGAATATTTTGCTAGAATTGAGAAAGAGCTTCAACAAGATCTGATTTTCTATTACGACTTAAGGGTAGTACTTCTTTACCTAATTCTACCGCTTTAGAATTGAATTTTTCTACCTTTCTTAAATTAACGATATACGATTTGTGAATACGCAAAAAGTCTTCACTAGGCAGTGAGTTTTCAAAAGATTTCATAGTCGATAGTACGATGAGGTTATCGTCTTCGGTAATTAACTTTACGTAGTCACCTAATGCTTGAATATATCGCAATTCCTTTAAATATACTTTACGTTTCTTAAGGTTACTTTTCACAAAAATGAATTCACCTCGATCTTCTATCATCTCAGTCTTCATTTTATGGGCTAGAAGCGCTCGCTCTACAGCATATAAAAAACGATCTTTTTTAATAGGTTTTTGTAAGTAATCAATAGCGGCATAATCAAATGCCTTAAAAGCATACTTAGTTTGCCCTGTAACAAAAATAACACCAGGCTTATCAGTTAAATCATCAAGAAGATCAAATCCTGTTAGGATAGGCATCTCGATATCTAGAAATATTAAGTCTATGGACTGTTCTTTTAACGCTGTCTTTGTTTCAACGGCGTTGCTAAACTCTCCTCTGAGAACTAGATTAGGATGATTTTCAATCATTTTGACAATTGCCAGTCGTTGAATACTAGAATCATCTACTACAAAACAGTTAAGTATAGTGTTACTCATCGCCTTAATTAATGGTTTAAAGACAATAGTAATCACTTTTCTGATGAAATACAAATAAAATCGACATTTAATCGGACTTTTTAACGATTTAGCGAAATTATACTCATTTTAACTACTTCTAAAAAATAATAATTGCGGCTCTTAAAATGCTGATTTACATAATAAAAAAGATCTGTAAAAGGCTTTGTATATTGATTACAAATAAGTTACGAGTATTAAATATATTATTTGTTTGTTATGTTATTTAACTTTTGTTACACAATTTTGTGAATATCAATCCACAGTTATATTTATGATTGTATCGGTTGTAGTTGCTTTCTATCAAAGATAAAATTAATGACAGTATTGATCTCAGTTTTTATTAGAATGTTCCTTTATTTTAAAAGTAACTTTTAATATAATTGAAAGCACTTGTTGTTTATTATTAAAAATAGTACTTTTGCAGCCGTTTTAAACAATAATTATTATGAATCAATACGAAACTGTTTTCATTTTGAATCCCGTTTTATCTGATGATCAGGTAAAGGAAACAGTAAAGAAGTTTGAGAATTTCCTTACTCAGCGTGGAGCTAAAATGGTAGCTAAAGAAGATTGGGGCCTTAAAAAACTGGCTTATGCAATCGAAAACAAAAAAAGTGGCTTTTACCACCTTTTCCAATTTGAAGTGTCTGGTGATGTGATCAACGACTACGAAGTAGAATTTCGTCGTGATGAGCGTGTTATGAGATATCTTACTGTAAAACTTGATAAATATGCTATCGAGTGGGCAGAGAAAAGAAGAGCTAAATTATCTAAAAAATCTAAAGCTTAATCCATGGCAACATTA
>CAZBCH010000027.1:0-3315 GCA_964490235.1 uncultured Flavobacteriaceae bacterium
ACAATCTTGTTCTACCACAAAAACTTCAGTGCGTAATTGGAGAACTTTATAAAGCTCTACAATATCAAAATCTGAAAATGATTTTACCACTACCTTCATTTTAAAACTGTTTAGGAACCACTTTAGGTTTTGGTGGCTTTACTCCTATCCTTATATCAGTAATGATTTTCTCGAGCATATTACCGAATTCTTCATCGCCAGTAGCCATAAACTCCTGACGTCGGGCATCCAAATCATCTAGAGTTTCTTCTCTATCTTTCTCATCAAATTCTTCAAGATCCCGCCAGATCTCCATTAATTTTTTATGTGGATGTACTGCGGTTCTTAATTGATGTATAATAATTGTAGCTTCTTTTTTCATGAACAACTCCTGCGTAGGCAAGAATTCCATCAAGAAACACACCTACAATTTATAAATTAGTTAATTGTAATCTTAGTCCAAAAATACTATCATTTCTTACCTCTATAAGCTAAAGAAATCCTATTATGCTCCATTAACAACTGCTCATCATTTAAATAACTTTTTAATAGATGGATGACATAATCCAGCTGGTCTTCGGTAATATTCCTGTAAGCAGGTGCTGGAACAACATCTTTCCACGGCGCAAATAGTGTATTATCAAGAGCAATACGCCAGTAACAATGATTATCAAAATTAAGATGCAAATGCTTATTTGCCAGCTGATTGCCTAGATCTAAGTATTGCTGTCGTTTATTGAGGTTCATGGTTTTTAGAAATTAGATATTCTACTAACAAGGATTATACTTTAAACTGTTCCGCTTTCGCGAAAGCGAGACCAAAATAATCTCATAGCTTAAAGACTTAAAAACTATTGACTTACTTACGAACAAGCTATCTTATTCACACGATTTTCATGACGTCCACCAGCAAATTCAGTTTCTAAAAAGACCTCAACCATTGCAAGCACTTGTGGAATAGAAGTATAACGCGCTGGAATACAAATCACATTTGCATTATTATGTTCTCGAGCAAGACCAGCAATTTCTTTAATCCAGCATACGGCGCCACGCACATTTTGATACTTATTAACTGTCATAGAAACACCTTGTGCACTACCACAAATAACTATTCCTATTTCTGAACGATTTTCTTCGATATCTTGAGCAACTTTGTGTGCAAAATCAGGGTAATCTACACTATCAAAAGAATCGGTACCGTAATTAGTAATTGAATGACCTTTTTCTTCAAGCATTTTAACTACGGCTTTTTTATAATCTGGTCCTGCGTGATCGTTTCCTATAGAGATTTTCATGAGAAGAGTGTTTTTACAAAAGTAATTTATAATGTAACTATCAGTATCATATTTGAATTGTTTCATTAACAATATTCATATGTTTAATTCTATGTTAATAACCTCATACAACTGTGGATCAGCTAGGTGAAAATTTAAATAAACGTTTAATAATCAATTAGATATGTAATTATTAAATTATATATTTAAATGAGATTTTATATAAATTTATAAGCATAAAAATTATAGAAATATGGTTATTAACAACTGCTTTTTTAAAAATAGTATAAGCTATATATAACCTGTTAATAGTAAATGAAAGATTGTATTAGGAAAATCAAATTAAAAATTCCATACAGACTTTTAATTGAGAAATCCTAAATATAACTAGTGAATTTTCTAGCTAGTTTTAAGATAGAATTTGATAGAAATTCACATTAAAAAATAGTCTAGATTATCGACAATTTGATGTGAATAAAGCTTGTTAACAAATGTCAATAACCGTATTAATTGATAGGTATTATTTTACTTTACAATTAGTTAACATTTAGACAACATGTGTATAACTGAGCATAAGTTTGCAACTTATAATAATCCTAATTTTTTGCAATAAAGTTATACCGCTATTCACACTACATCATCATCATCAATTTTATTTAATTTTAAAAAAAGAAAAAATGATATTGTTTATATATGTTAATAAAACTAAAAATCAGAAAACATGAATTAGAATTTAATTTGATGATATTAAAAATTAAAATAGGGCATCCTTAATCAGTAGTAGAAAATTTTCTACAGATTTAAGCTCGATAAGAATATAAGATTGAAAATAAAAAGGCTTTGAAGAATTTAAACCTTTTGCTCTAATTGAAGGATTTCAGAATCCATTTTGCTATCTGTTGTGGCATTGTTAGGACTTAATGCTGCAGAAGCTAAAATGTAAAGCACAACAATACCTACCAGAAGAATTCCAGCAAAGATGTAAGTCGTTAATAAAGGTTTTTTGATTCTCATGAGTAACTATTAACTATTATATAACGCTAATAGTTCCACAAAGTTACACTATTTTCTTAAATAAATGTTAAGTAGAGTTAACTAAATGGTTATCACTGCGCTTTTAGAAAACATTTAAATTCTTAACAATACTAAAAGGTTAACTTTGTATACAATATGAAGAAAAAGAAAAATAGAAACTCAAAAACGAAGTTTCCTAATTTAAGCCAGTCTGTGCTTAATGCGATTAAACAAGATCCTAATAAATCATTCAATTATAAACAAGTCTGTGCAAAACTAGGAATTACAGATTCTAGTGGTCGTAATCAGGTCATTAAAAAATTGCACCAACTTAAATCCAAAGGTAAAATAGAAGAAGTTGATAGAGGTAAGTTTAAGATTATCAAAGCTATAGATTACTATACTGGTAGAATAGATGTGAGTACTCGAGGTACTGGTTATGTAATAACTGAAGAGCTTGAAGAAGATATCATGATCCCTAAACGTTCTCTAGGACAAGCTTTGAATGGTGATGAGGTAGAGGTTTATGTTTACCATAGAAGAAGAGGACAACAACCAGAAGGTGAAATTACCAAAGTAATTAAACGTAAGAAAACTGAATTTGTAGGTGAAATACAAGTACATGATAAATTTGCATTTGTAAATGTTACAGATCCTAAAATCTCAACAGATTTCTTTATTCCTGGGCGTGAAATTAATGGAGCAAAAGATGGACAGGTCGTTCTCGTAGAATTTGTAGAATGGAATGATAAACAAGATTCACCTAACGGTAGAGTAAAAGATATTCTAGGAGAACCTGGAGAACATGATACAGAAATTCATGCTATTCTCGCACAATACGGTCTTCCTTATGAATTTCCTGAAGAAGTAGAAGAGTTTACCCAAAAGCTCGATAAATCTATATCTTCTAAAGAAATAGAAAAGCGTCGAGATATGCGAGATGCTCTTACATACACTATTGATCCAGCTGATGCCAAAGATTTTGATGATGCATTATCATTTGAAATTTTAGAGAATGGTAATTATGAAATAGGTATTCACATTGCAG
>CAZBCH010000028.1:0-3312 GCA_964490235.1 uncultured Flavobacteriaceae bacterium
CTTTTACCAACCAAACTTTTTAAAGAAAAAAAATGAAATAATTTTAAATTAATTCGCAAAAACCTAATTAACAATACTTTAAAAAATAAAATAATTGCGAAATATTTTACAATCTCTGATAACCCTTATTACTAAACATCATTTACCAAGGATGACAATACTAGATAACGGTACAACATAAGTATTGCAGATACAGATAAAGCTATTAATAATCCTATCCAGATGCCATTCACTCCTAACTCAAAATAGTTAATTAGAATATACATCGTAGGAAAACCTACCAACCAATATGAGATTAAACATATAATTGTAGGAATCCAAACATCTTGTAATCCTCTCAATACACCTAGAAGAACTACCTGAAACCCATCACTAATTTGAAAGAGAGCAGCAATTATCAAGATACTTGAAGCTAATTGTATTACATCTGAATCGTTTATATACAGGCTAGGCAAAAAATCATGAAAAATTAAAAATATAAATGCAAAAAGTAATTCAAAAAATAACGTCATTAAGAATAATGAATTTGCAACTGTTCTTAGATAAGGAATATTACCAACTCCTTTTTGATTCCCTACACGAATTGTAGCTGTTACACCCAAACCAACTCCAACCATAAATGTTAATGCAGAAAGATTTAATACTATTTGATTTGCGGCCTGACTTTTTACTCCTAGGGTACCAGATAAAAAAATAGCAACAGTAAATAATGATACTTCAAAAAACATCTGCAATGATGTGGGCAGGCCTAATTGAAAAATTTTTCTGATCACACCAGTGGTATAGTTCTCAAGCTTTACAAAATATATCTTGAATTGCTTTTTATAATAAAGTAATAAAAATAGAATCAAAAACATAATTACTCTAGAGACAAACGTTCCAATTGCAGCGCCTTCTACTTCTAATCTAGGAAAGCCAAACTTCCCATAGATCAATAAATAATTTACAACGACATTAATAACATTAGCAATTAATGAAGCCATCATAGAATAGGTAGTTTTAGATAGACCATCTATAAATTGTTTCAAAGACTGAAACATCATTAAAGGTAAAAGAGAAAAGGCTACCCAATATGTATAGGGAATGGCTAAATCAACAACTTCCTTAGGCTGATCTAAAAAATATAAAATGGGTGATATAAAATAAGTGA
Organism: uncultured Flavobacteriaceae bacterium; assembly: GCA_964490235.1. Taxonomy (GTDB): domain Bacteria; phylum Bacteroidota; class Bacteroidia; order Flavobacteriales; family Flavobacteriaceae; genus Nonlabens. The sequence goes on from CAZBCH010000028.1 coordinate 1,151, forward strand.
TCGCCATAAGTAATAAACCCATAACAAAGCACATAAAGAAACCAGAATGGAAAACAGACACAACTTTGTTTGTATCACCTTTGGCATCAGCCTCTGCAACTAGCGGAGTAATAGAAAATGAAAAACCTATTCCAATTGAAAGCGCAATAAAAATTAGTGTATTACCTAAAGAGACTGCTGCTAATTGTTCGTCCCCTAGTTTTCCTACCATTACATTATCAGCAAAAGCAACCAGCAAATGGGCCACCTGACCTAACATAATAGGTACCGCAATCTTTAGATTTCTCGGGAATTCCGTGAAATATTTCTTAAATGTCATTATAGACTTTTAATAAATGTAAGTAAGTCAATTTATAGAAATTCACATTCAATTTACGATACCGTATTTATCGAAAAGGTATACAAGACTCGTCATTGTCGCAGCTCCTAACTCTAATTCTCTTTTATTAACTGCATCAAAAGTATCATTTGCAGCGTGATGAAAATCAAAATAACGTTGAGAGTCTGGTCTAAGGCCTGCCAGAACCGTATTTTTTCCTTTCAAAGGTCCTACATCTGCTCCACTACCACCTAATTCAAAGTAATGGATTAGGTATGGATCAAATAATCTTTTCCAAGATTGAATTACCTCCATTTGTCGTTCTGTAGTATCAAAACTGAATCCTCTAGGTGAGAAACCTCCTGCGTCACTCTCTAATGCAAAAATATGTTTTTCATTTTTCAACGCTGCTTGCTTTGCATATTCTCGTGCACCTTTAAGTCCATTTTCTTCATTCATAAATAAGACAACTCTTATAGTGCGTAAAGGTTGATAGTCTAATTCTTTTAAAGTTTTCAAAACTTGCATACTTTGTACTACTCCAGCTCCGTCATCATGACTACCATCACCCAAATCCCAGGAATCTAGATGACCTCCTACTATAATATATTCATCTGGATATTTAGATCCCTTAATTTCTCCTATTACATTATAACTTTCTACATCGCCCCAAACTGTACAATCTTGCTTTAAATAAAATTTTAACTCTTTATCCAAAGCTAGATACGTGCTTAACTTTTCAGCGTCATTTGTACTAATTGCTGCAGCTGGAATATAGTTTTCAACAGGTAAGTCTCCATAACTCATTGAACCTGTATGAGGGTAATCGTCTAATCTAAGATTCATGGAACGTACGATTACAGCTACTGCTCCATATTTACCTGCCTCCTCTGCACCACTATACCTTTGATCCACACAACCGCCATAAGCTTCAAAAGTTTGAATCTTTTTAGGATCCATAGGTCTATTGAAAAAAACTATCTTACCTTCAATTCGCTCTCTACCTAAACTTGATAACTCCTCTATTGACTTTACCTCTATTACAGATGCCTTTAAACCTTCTTGTCTCGTCGGGATTGAACCACCTAATGCGCAAACATTTACATTTATAGTAGATAGATCATTTAATTGTATATAAGCAAACTCTGGAGTACCTCTAGACCATTTAGGAACCATAACTGATTGCAATTCGGTTCTTTCAGTAAATTTTTTAATCTCATTATGGGTGTAATCGACTGCACGCTCAGCTTGAATAGAACCAGAAAGGCGCCCACCTATGTTATTAGATAAATAGTCTAGCCATTCATAACTATCAGATTCTGTAAGATTATAGTCATAAATACTACGCAACATGGTAGAATCTTTTTTTAAAACTTGTGGTAATTGCGCTTTCGCGAAAGCGAAACTTAACAAACTAATTAACCCAAAACATAAGATTCTATTCATTTTCTAAAGCTTTTATGTATTTCTCGATGTTCCCTGAAGTCTCGTCATCCAGTTGTGGTGGCTGTATATATTTGTGTTGTGATAAGGTTTCTAATAAAATTTTTGCAACGATTAATCTTGCATTGGGTTTATCATCAGCAGGAATGACATACCAAGGTGATTTTTCATTGCTAGTATTATTTATAGCTTGCTCATAACAATACATGTATTTATCCCAAAGCTTTCTTTCTTTTAGGTCATCTTCAGAGAATTTCCAGTTTTTCTCTGGTAGGTGTAATCTTCTAAGCAATCGTTTTTTTTGTTCTTCTTTACTGAGATGTAAAAAAAACTTATAGATGAAAGTACCGTTTTGGGTAATTTCTTTCTCAAAGTTATTGATTTGGTCATATCTCATTTG
>CAZBCH010000029.1:0-6057 GCA_964490235.1 uncultured Flavobacteriaceae bacterium
TCCAGTCTTTTCAGCTCTAGTTTTAACTATGAAGCTTCCAAAGCCTCTAAGGTAAACATTTTCTCCAGTTTCTAAAGAATCCTTCACTTCATTCATGAAAGACTCAACAGTTGCTTGTACATCATTCTTCTCCATTCCAAGTTTGTCTGAAATTTTAGATACGATATCTGCTTTAGTCATTTTTTAAATTTAATTAGGGTTATTAAATAGGGCGCAAATATACCTCAAAAAACTAAATATGAAATCCCTAATTGATTAAAATTTAAGAAGATATATATTGCAACCTGCATTTTAACGCATTTTATGAACTTTTCTCAGCAACTTATTGATTGGTATACAGTTAACAAAAGATCACTACCATGGCGAGATACTAGAAATCCCTACTTTATATGGTTAAGTGAGGTAATTTTACAGCAAACTCGCGTCCAACAAGGGTTACCTTACTATGAAAGTTTTGTTAAAAAATACCCAACCGTGGAAAAACTAGCCAAAGCTCCTCAAGATGAGGTGCTAAAATTATGGCAAGGATTAGGTTATTATTCTAGGGCTAGAAATTTACAGACTGCTGCGTTGCAGATCGTCGATAATAATTCAAAATTTCCTGATAATTTTAAAGATTTACTACAATTAAAAGGTGTAGGTGAATATACCGCTGCTGCTATTGCGAGTTTTTCCTTTAGTGAACCGGTTGCTGTAGTGGATGGAAATGTATACCGTGTTTTATCACGTATATATGGTATCGCAACTCCTATAAATGTACCACAAGGTGTTAAAGAGTTCAAGTCTCTTGCGGGCAAGTTGCTAGATCAAAAAGATCCCGCAACTTATAATCAGGCTATAATGGAATTTGGGGCGCTGCAATGTGTTCCTAAAAATCCAGATTGCGGCCTTTGTCCATTTCAAAGCAATTGTATTGCCTATCAAGAACAAAGGATAACAGAGCTTCCTGTAAAACTTAAAAAGACCAAAGTAAAAAATCTATTCCATCATTATCTAGTTGTGCAGACTCCTTCTAAGAAAACTGTATTATACCAGCGTGATAATAGTAGTATCTGGGCAGGCTTGTTTGAGTTTCCTTATATAGAAGCTCAAGGGGCATTACTTCCTCATGAGATTACTAATCAGAAATTATTTAAAGAGATAGTAGGAGGATCTCGCTTTCGCGAAAGCGTATATAATCAACAACCTATTATACACAAATTGTCTCATAGAAAAGTACACGCTTATTTCTGGATCGTAGAATTAGATCAAGAGGTGGAGAGTGGTATAATCATAGAAGAAGCAAAAGCAAAACCTGTTCATGTATTGATGGAGCGTTTTATGAATGAATTTTGGCAAGGGAAGTAAAAACTATTTTGTAATTTAGAAGTATAGGAGTGAGCAGCACTTCCTTTTTCATATCTTTGACGACTTTTTTAAAACGATACAAGACAATAATCTCAATACAAACTAATTATGGCAGGAACAGTAAATAAAGTGATACTAATAGGTCACACAGGTGACGAGGTAAAGATGAAATATTTTGAAGGTGGTAATTGTATAGGAAGATTTCCACTGGCTACAAATGAAGAATATGTAAATCGTAACACTGGAGAACGCGTTTCTAATACAGAGTGGCACAATTGCGTTGTGAGGAATAAAGCTGCCGAAGTATGTGAGAAATACCTTAAAAAAGGAGATAAAGTATACATAGAAGGACGTATTAAAAACCGTCAATGGACCGGAGAAGATGGTCAACAAAGGTATACTACTGAGATTCAAGTAGCAGAGTTCACTTTTTTAACACCTAAGAATGAGCCATCATCTGGTGATAAGCCTATGGAGCAAAAATCTGCGGCGCCTGCTCAACATTCACAAACTAGATCACAAAATACATCATCTAATAATACTTATAGCCAGCCAGCTACAAGTAACAGCAGCGTGAACGAAGATGACGATTTACCATTTTAAAAGAACTAAGCAATCATTAAGTGGATCCTGACCCATCACAACTTCTATTTTTATCAATGGTTTCTAGTGGAGATCAAATGATTTATGTTATAGTTTTCATCCTATTACTTATTGCAAGCGCTTTAATAAGCGGTGCCGAAGTGGCATTTTTTGGACTCTCAAATACTGAGCTAGAAGATGAAAATGAGGATTTTGCACGACGTCATATCGTACGTAAATTGCTATTGAAACCTAAAAAGTTATTAGCGACTATTTTAATCGCAAATAATGCTATTAATATCACCTCTGTATTAATATTTAGCATATTAAGCGATAGCTGGTTTGAAAACATCACAAATTTTAATCTCTTTGATTTTGAGATAAATGTGCGTTTCATATTAGAGGTAGTCGTTGTTACATTTTTAATATTATTATTTGGAGAGATTTTTCCAAAGGTATATGCAAACCGCAATCCTAAAGGATTTGCTAGTTTTATGGCTATACCGCTTAATATTCTTGATAAAGTTTTTAGCTTTTTAAGCTTACCTATGCGTTATGTAACGCTGCAAATACAAGATCGATTAGGGAGCAAAAAATCAAATATCACTGTTTCACAACTATCACAAGCCCTTGAGTTAACAGACGAGAACGATACAACTGATGAAGAACAACAGCTTTTACAAGGAATTGTAAGCTTTGGTAACACGCAGACAAAAAACGTCATGCGCAATCGCATGGATGTATTTGCTCTGGATGAAACCTTACCATTTATAGAAATTATTCCTCAAGTTATAGAAAACGGCTATTCTCGTATCCCTTGTTATAAAGAAAGTATAGATCAAATTACAGGAGTCTTATATGTCAAGGATTTATTACCATACATTGAAAGAAAAAACTTTGAATGGACTAAATTATTAAGAGAGGCTTACTTTGTACCGGAGAATAAAAAGCTAGACGATCTTCTACAAGAGTTTCAAGAGAAGAAAAAGCACATAGCCATAGTAGTAGATGAATATGGCGGTACTAGTGGTTTGATATCTCTAGAAGATATTATTGAAGAGATAGTAGGCGACATAAGTGACGAGTTTGATGAGGAAGATCTAGTGTATTCAAAGCTGGATGATAAGAACTATATTTTTGATGGTAAAACACAATTAAAAGACTTCTATAGAGTTCTAGATCTTGAAGAAGATAATATACTGATATTTGATACCGCAAAGGGAGAATCAGAGACGTTAGCTGGTTTTATTCTAGAACAAACTGGATATTTTCCTCGTAAATTAGATAAGATAGTATTTCATAACATTACATTTTTAATAGAAGTAATGGATAAAAAAAGAATCAAACAAATTAAATGTACAATAGCTTAAAACTTCTAGCAATTCTAGTGTTAATCATTATGTTGTCTAGCTGTAATGATACTGAGGTTTTACCAAAACCTAGTGGACAGCTGGCATTAGATTTTCCCAAAGGAAATTATGTAGAAATGAGCAACGAGGATTGCCCATTTTCTTTTGAGCTTAATGAATATGCAAGGGTACTTACAAAGCGTGACTGTTCTATGAAAATAGAATATCCTGGAATGGATGCGACTATCTATCTTAATTACAGACCGGTACAAGATAATTTACGGCAATTGCTTATAGACGGTCAAAAATTATCTTATGAACATAATCAAAAGGCAGATGTTATTGCAGATTATCCATTTATAAATCAGCTGAATAAATCTTACGGTATGATGTATGAAATTGAGGGAAATGCGGCATCAAATGCTCAGTTTTATGTGACAGATAGTACACGACATTTTTTAACTGCTGCATTATATTTCAATACACAGCCTAATTATGACTCTATATTACCAGCTGTGGACTACGTAAAGAGTGATATGGTAAAAATGATGGAAACGCTTACATGGCGAGATTAAATACCCATTAAAGAGTATGTTACATACTTTTTATAGTTCTTATTTTTAAAATGACTAATTAAACTATAAATAGTATGAAAACTTTAAAATCAATTTTAATCTTAGCATTTGTCGCTTGCACCTTATTTTCTTGTGATAGTGATGATGATAGTGGCAGTGATGTCTCTGGCAACGGTACAGGATCTTTTACCTATGACGGTAATGACTTTTCTTTAAACAAAGGATCTCTTATCAATTATGGAGGTTCTGGAAATTCGTTCAACTCTGACATTACTTTAGTGTCTCCCAGTGTAAGTTTTGATCAATTAGGTGATTTTAATGGAACTGGTGATGTCATATATTTTGAATTATGGACTGATCAGCAATCTGGACTTAAAAGTGGCACCTATAATTTTGATTCTTCTTCAAGATCTGATTTTACATTTACGATTGCTGATGTAGGAGTAAGTTGTAATGAAAATGGTAACTGCACATTTGAAGATGCGGCGATGTCAGGATCTGTTACAATTAATAGAAGTGGAAATAATTATGACATATCATTCAACTTTACGACCAACACAGGTGAGGTTATTACAGGAAATTATGATGGGTCTCTTAGATCCTTTTCGGATATTTAAGATACATTTTTGAAGATAAAAACCGATCTATTGACTGTCATTAGATCGGTTTTTTATGTTTTTTTATGAATGATGAGACATCAAAAAGCTCCACCTTTGCTTTTTGAAAAATATGGATCAATCAAAATTAAAATACGTTTACCTCATCATACTTAGTCTAATTTGGGGCTCTTCTTTCATTTTGATAAAGAAGGCTCTAGGAGGCGAGAATGGAGAATTAGTTCTACAGCCACTACAGTTAGGTGCCGTACGTACCATGATTTCTGGTGTGATCCTCATTGTTATAGGCTGGAAATCGTTTGCCGCAACAGATAGAAAAGACTGGCCATGGTTAGCAGTTTCTGGCCTTTTAGGAACTTTTTTCCCAGCATTTTTGTTTGCTTATGCACAAACTGAAATCGACAGTGCAATAAGCGCGATACTCAATTCTACTGTACCGCTTATATCTTTAATAATGGGAGCTGCTATTTTTGGTATTTCATTTTCTCGCAATCAATTTATAGGTGTTATAGTCGGGCTAGCAGGAGCCATAGGCTTAGTTATTGCTGGAATGGAGAGTCATCCTGATCAAAATTACATATTTGCAGGATTTATTTTGATAGCTTGTGTTTGTTATGCTAGCAATGTGAATATTATTAAAAAGTACTTACAAAATATCAATCCTCTTGCTATTGCTACAGGTAATTTTATATTTATAGTTCCACTAGCGATTATCGTATTTTTTTCTTCAGATGGTCATTCAATAGAGTTTACTGATAGCCGAGTTCAAGAAAGCTTTTTGTACATCATAATTTTATGTCTTTTTGGTACTGTAGCGGCCAAAATTATGTTTAACAAATTAGTACAAATGACCTCACCAGTATTTGCGACGTCTGTCACTTATTTAATGCCAGTTATAGGACTGACTTGGGGTGTCCTAGATGGAGAGTTTTTTAATCTTTGGCAAGGTATAGCTACGGCAGTTATAATTTTTGCTGTAGTTTTAGTTACACGAGAGAAGAAAAAAGCCTAATCTATAATCTCACCAGCAACCATATAGTTTACAATGGCTTCTTTCATTAGTAAGGATTGTTCACCTGCCTTAAGTGATGGAAGTTTTTCTTTTACAATAAAATGAGGCCACTTATCATCATCATAATGAGAAAATTCATAATAGCCATATGGTTCTAGAACGCGGCAAATAGCGATATGCATCAATTGCAATTTTTCATCTTTTTTGAATTTACGATGCAACTGTCCTAACTCCTGAACGCCTATGATAAATAATATCGCATCCAGGTCCATTTCATCTCCATCTGCAAATTTTGATTGAAAAAAGGCAACAGTTTTAATCCATCTTTCTTTTAATTGCTCGTCTCTAGTCATAGTGCAAAGATACTTCTAGAAAGTTGTTCTCGTTCTTAGAAAATATTTTTTATTCCGCTTTCGCGAAAGCGGAACATTAACAACAAGGTTAAAATATACCCTGTATAGGGTATCTAAAAATTGGAGTAAGATTTTTAAATTTGACTATTAGTCAAAAATTATTAGGGATATATTTTTGATAAGTCCATCGATCCATTTACCGATGGACTTTTTTTTGGTTAA
>CAZBCH010000030.1:0-6069 GCA_964490235.1 uncultured Flavobacteriaceae bacterium
AAGATTTTCATTCATAATTCAAATATACTACTCAATAATCAGCCTAAGTGAATACCTACCTACTAATTGCATCATTAAACATATTAAAAAAGCTTATAGATACCGCTTTCGCGAAAGCGAGATAACAAAAGCTTAACTGTATTTAATATAGGCTTAGGAAAAGATAGAAATAACAATTGTACATTACAAATAAAAAAATGAAACCGAAACAAAAGACACCAAATTTAGAATTAAAATTAATTAATGACACACAATGGTCGCTACATAAACAAGAGGCAGAATCATTTACATTACTAATTTTTTATAGAGGACTACATTGTCCTGTTTGCAAAAAACAATTAGAATCAGTGAAAAATCATTTAAAGGATTTAACTGATCGTGGCATACATGTAATAGGAATAAGTATGGACAATGAAACTAGGGCAAAAGAAGCAGGAGAAAAATGGGACATAGACGAATTACCTATAGGATATGAATTAAGCAAAGATCAGGCAAAAGAATGGGGCTTGTATTTCTCTAAAGGTATAAGTGAAAAAGAGCCAGAACTATTTTCTGAACCTGGAATGTTTCTTGTAAATCCAGATGGCACTTTATATTTCTCTTCAGTACAAACTATGCCATTTGCTAGAGCAGCAATAGAAGATATAATTAAAGCTGTAGATTTCATAAAGGATAAAAACTATCCAGCTAGAGGTGAAGCATAAATTAATCTAATTAAAAAAAATGCCGCTAGTTGTTATTAGCGGCATTTTTTATTCAGATAATAAAAGAATTAATGATTTAATTCTTCTTCTCCTTCTTGAAGTGGTATATGTTGTGGTGCATAATCCTGACCAGCAATCACGTATTCACCATCTTCGTTTACTTTACTATAATCGTATGGCCATCTGTATACTGTTGGTATAGGTCCATCCCAGTTACCGTGGATATGCTTGTCGCCTGTAGTCCATTCTAATGTGTTAGACTTCCATGGATTTGCTGGTGCTTTCTTACCATAGAAAATAGATTTTACAAAATTGTATACAAAGAATAGCTGTGCTAAAGCAGTAGCGATGGCAAAGTAAGTAATCAATTTATTTGTATCAGCTAGATCATCAAAATACGGGAAGTTTGTATTAGTATAATAACGTCTAGGTAAACCAGCCATACCTACAAAGTGCATTGGGAAAAACACACCATAAGCACCAATCGCTGTTAACCAGAAATGCACATATCCTAAACTCTTATTCATCATGCGATTGAACATCTTAGGGAACCAGTGGTACACACCAGCAAACAATCCATAAAGAGCCGATATACCCATTACTAAGTGGAAGTGCGCAACCACAAAGTAAGTATCGTGTACATTAATATCTAACGTACTATCACCTAAAATAATACCTGTTAAACCACCTGTAATAAATGTAGATACTAATCCGATAGAAAATAACATTCCAGGATTCATCTGAAGATTACCTTTCCACAGAGTTGTTATATAATTAAAAGCTTTTACCGCTGATGGAATCGCAATTAATAATGTAGTAAATGTAAACACAGATCCCAAAAATGGATTCATACCTGAAATAAACATATGGTGACCCCATACGATAGTCGATAAGAACGCAATTGCTAAGATCGATGCAATCATTGCTCTATAACCAAAGATAGGTTTACGTGAGTTAGTAGCTATAACTTCAGAAGTTATACCTAAAGCTGGAAGTAATACAATGTAAACTTCTGGGTGACCTAAGAACCAAAATAAGTGTTCAAACAATACAGGTGATCCACCTTGATGAGCTAAAACCTCTCCTTTGATATAAATATCTGATAAGAAAAAAGACGTTCCAAAACTACGATCCATAATTAAAAGGAGCGCTGCCGATAATAAAACTGGGAAAGAAACCACACCAATAATTGCAGTTACAAAGAAAGCCCAGATAGTTAAAGGCAATCTAGTAATAGACATACCTTTAGTTCTTAAATTAATTACTGTAAAAATATAATTAAGAGAAACTAATAGGGACGAGGCAATAAAAATAGCCATAGAAACTAACCACAATGTCATACCTAATCCAGATCCACCCATTGCTTCAGGTAATGCGCTCAATGGAGGATAGATAGTCCATCCAGCTGCCGCAGGTCCTAACTCTACAAACAAAGAACCAATCATTATAGCTGCAGAAACAAAGAACAACCAATAAGAAACCATATTAAGGAATCCAGATGCCATGTCTCGCGCTCCGATTTGTAAGGGAATTAAAAAGTTTGAAAATGTTCCACTCAAACCAGCTGTTAAAACAAAAAATACCATTATTGTACCGTGAATGGTAACAAGAGCTAGATACATATTAGGATCCATTACCCCATCAGGAGCCCATTTACCTAGAAGAGCCTCAAAAATCATGTTAGGTTCTCCAGGATTAGCAAGCTGCATTCTCATAAGCACAGACATCGCAATACCTATAGCACCCATAATAAGACCAGTGATAAGATATTGCTTTGCAATCATCTTATGATCTTGAGAGAAAATGTATTTAGTTACAAAAGTTTCTTTATGATGGTGGTGTCCCTCATCATGTCCGTGATCTGCAGTAACAGAGATAGCTTGTCCCATAATTCTAATTTTCAGCGTTAGCTAAAGTTTTTTCAAATGTTGTTTGTGTTTCTAACCACTTATTGTAGTCCTCTTCACTTTCTACAACAATTTTCATTTGCATATTGTAGTGAGAGGCTCCACATATTTTATTACATAGAAGATAGTATTCAAACTCATATGGGTCTAGCGCCACATCTCCGCTCTGTACTAACTCCTCGCTTTTTTGTCGTCGTATTTCATTAATCTTACGAACTTTTTCAGTCATAAATTCTGTTGACTTGTAATCCTCTGAAGTTACGGTAGGTGTGAACTTAAATTGGGTTACCATTCCTGGTACGACATTCATTTGAGCTCTAAAATGAGGCATGTATGCAGAGTGAAGAACATCCTGACTTCTAAATTTAAAAAGAACAGGTCTGTTTACAGGTAAATGTAATTCTGTACCTACAACATCATCCATACCATCAGCATCAGTAGGGTCAATACCTAGTTGATTAACACCTTCTATAAAACGTACGTTTGCATCTCCTAATGTATTATCCTCACCGCTATAACGCACCTTCCATCCAAATTGATAGGCATACACTTCAACGATTAATGGATCGTCATCGGTGTTAGCATCCATGATATCATTCCAGGAGAAAAGACCCCAAAGAATTAAACCAGCTAAAACTACGACAGGAATAGCCGTCCAAATAAATTCGAGACGGTCGTTATCTGCATAAAATAAAGCCTTTTGCCCTTTGCGACCATGGTATTTATAAGAAAAGTAATGCAACAAACCTTGCGTCAAAACTTGTACAATCATAATTACAACCGTAGTAAGCAACAATAAGTCATCGTACTCACCACCATGTGCTGATGCAGCATCAGGTAAAAAATAATCGTTGTAGGCAATAAAACAATAGATCATTAAGATATAAAGACCTATTCCAAAGATCAACATATATTGACCTTGTCTTTTATTATCATTATCGTTAGCTACTTCAACAGCGTCAGTATCCGGCTCCGGCGCCTTAGCTAGAGATACTATTTTAGAAATTTGCCAAATTGAAATTGCAAATAAAGCTGCTATAAATATGATTAGAAATGCTGTCATTACAGTTGTTTTCTATTAAATTTTAATAATGAAAATGTTTACTCTCTCCTAAATAAGGATCTCCTTTGGCTAATAACGGAGCTTTTGATATTGTATTGAACACATACAATATGAAGAGTCCTGCAAAGAATAAAAAGGCCCCAATTTCTGGGAATCCTATAAACCATGATTCTCCCACAGTGGCAGGCATAACCATAACATAAATATCTAAATAATGTCCTAAGATGATGAACAAACCTGCCGTAACAACAAACCAGTTCACTCTCTTGAAATCAGAATTCATAAGGATTAACAACGGGAATAAGAAGTTAATCGCAACCATACCAAAGAATAAGATATTATAGTCTTCAATACGAGTAACGAAATAAGTTACCTCTTCTGGTATATTGGAATACCAGATCAACATAAACTGTGAAAACCACAAGTAAGTCCAAAATATGCTAACTCCAAACATAAACTTTGCTAAATCATGAATATGTGAATCATTTACAAACTCCAAATATCCTTTTGATTTAAGGAAAATAGTTATCAATGCAATAGTCGTAATACCTGACACAAACATACTAGCAAATACATACCATCCGAATAATGTTGAGAACCAGTGAGGATCAAAACTCATAATCCAGTCCCATGACATGATAGACTCAGTTACAATAAAGAAAACTAAGAACATAGCACTATGTTTAAAACCTTTCTTATACCAAGCTATATCACCATCTTTGGCTTCGTCTTGTTTAAGACCAAACTTTCTAATATTCCAGCGATACAAATTCCATCCTACTAAAAATGCTCCTGCTCTAAATAACCAAAATGGGACATTTAAGTATCCAACTTTACCTGCAACAATTGCATCATAATTCTCATGTCCAACGACATCAATTCCTTCTTCCATCCATACAAATAAATGATTGATGTGAAGACCTGATAACAATAATAAAATGAACATGATAATTCCACCTGGAAGAATGTAACTACTGATACCTTCCATTACTCTAAATAATACTGGCGACCAACCTGCCTGAGCAGCTTTTTGAACTGCATGAAAAGCAAGAGTACCTAAACCAATCATAAAAAAGAAGAACGCAGCTACATAAACTGCAGCCCAAGGTTTATTTTTTAATTGATGATAAACATGCTCTGCATGCTCATCTTCATGGTTAGATGCATGACCTTCTGAATGATGATCTGAAGTTTCATGACTAGAAACAGCGTGTGCATCTACTGCTGCACTATGACTATCTTCCATTGCACCATGGCCACCGCCATGAGCTGCTGCCTCAGTCGCAAGCATTTCTTTGACTTCCTCCTCAGAACCTGGCATTTGCCAAAAACCTACCGCAGTTAATACAGCTCCGAAAATCATCAGGGCGAAAGCGACAATTTTTAATTTGCTAGTTACCTTATACATAAATAAAATATCTTCTATGGCTTAATTGCCATCTGTTGTTGGTTCATTTTCTTTAGAATCAGCATCTGTTTGATGTGATTCGCTGTTGTGGTCCTCTTCTGATGTATGATTCATGCTTACATTGTGATCTACCTTAGAATTCATAGCATCTACTGTTTCATATTCACGAGCAGGCTCACCTTTAAGCTCACGAGTTAAAGCGTCTACATGATGAGCAATTTGCCATCTTTCTTCTTCAGAAGTTTGTGAGGCATAAGATCCCATGTAATTAATCCCATAATACATTACGTGATAAATTGAACCTTGAGTAATCTCTCTTGCATCATAACTAGGTACACCTAGAATCTTTTCTGTTTTCATCAAGTGACCTTGACCATTTCCTTTGTTACCATGACATATAGCGCAATAGATGTTGTATAAGGCCTCACCGTTCATAAGATTTTCTTCTGTGTAAGGAAGTGGATTTTGCAAGTTCGCTTTCGCGGAAGCGTAACCTTCATTATTATCCTCATATTCATAAGGCAACCAACCTCTTGAAACAGATCCTTCAACCGGCTTTTGAGCCTCTACATTATCAGGAAATATATCACCTTCTTGGTAGGTTTCATATCCTACAGATTCATACATATTAGGAAAATACTGTACACTTCTATTTGAAGCGGTATCTACCGTATTATCCGAGCCACAAGAAACTAAAAGTACTGTGGCAAACGTGTATAAGAACAATTTAAAATATCTTCTCATTAGTGTTCTTCTTTGTCAATTAATTTGATTTCTACTGCACCAGTATCATACAAAAACTTAGTCGCTTCGTCGATATCTGCACCATGAGCATCAACTTCCATTAAAAAGTGATCATCAGTTGTTCTTACATCTGGATTTTCTGCTTTTTTAAATGGCCACAATCTACTCCTCATGTAAAAAGTGATCACCATTAAGTGAGCTGCAAAAAATACAGTAAGTTCAAACATAATAGGAACGAATGCT
>CAZBCH010000031.1:0-4179 GCA_964490235.1 uncultured Flavobacteriaceae bacterium
TTCCGCTTTCGCGAAAGCGAGATCTACAAAAAACTTAAAACCATATTTCAAAGCGCAATATTAGTTCTTTTAAACGCTCTAATAAATATTTTCAATAACTTTTTTTAGTCAAAAGATGTTGAAAAATCAATTCTTCCTGAAGTTATGTTTTACTTTTGAAAGCATATGAAAAAGTACATTTTATGTTTCTTTATAATTATAGGAACACTTCAATCTTGCAGAAACACTGAAAATCAGTTGGATTCAACCTCTAATAAAGTTGAAATCAAAGAGCAAATCAAAGTTACCTATGCTGAAGGTTTTCAAATTACAACTACTGATTATGGATATCGAGTGATTATTAGAAACCCATGGCCAGAAAGTGTAGAAAATTTCACTTTTGACTTGTTTAATAGAGCTATTAATGATGAGCTAGTAAATAATGCGAGTTCAACCGCGATTAACATTCCTATAAAAACGATTGTTGCAACATCCACAACTCATATACCACCTATTGTACTACTAGGTGAAGAAAACAGTTTAAAGGGATTTCCATCTACAGACTACATAAGTTCTAATAAGGTTAGGGCATTAATTGAAAATGGTAAAGTAGAAGATCTAGGTGCTAATGAATCTCTTAATGTAGAACGTACCATAATGCTGGAGCCAGATCTGGTAATGGGTTTTAGCATTGATGATAGTAATCCTATTTATCAAAAGATAGAAAAAGTGGGGATTCCTATTATATATAACGGTGAATGGGTAGAGAAACATCCTTTAGGAAAAGCAGAATGGATCAAATTATTCGGTATACTATATGGAAAAGAACGACAAGCCGATTCTATTTTTAAGTCCATAGAGAAAGAGTATTTAAATACATTAGATTTAGTTAAAAATGTAACATCTCCCAAGGTTATAAGCGGCGCAACATGGAAAGAACAATGGTATTTACCGTATGGAGATTCATGGCAAGGTAAAATCCTAGAAGATGCTGGTGCAAATTACATTTACAAAGCAACTACTGGATCTGGTTCTCTAGCTTATAATATTGAAAAAGTACTTGTGGATGGAAATGATGCGGCATACTGGATTGCGCCTGCTCAATATAAAAGTTATTCAAAAATGCTTGAAGACAATAAATCATATCAATTATTTGATGCTTTTAAAAACAAAAAGGTATACACTCATGCCCTTACAGTCGGTAAAAAAGGTGGTGTTACTTATTATGAAGAAGCAAGCATGCGACCTGACTTAGTTTTAAAGGATTTAGTTAAAATCCTGCATCCAGAATTAGAACTGAATCATAAACTGTATTTTTTTAAACCTCTTAATGAATAGTATATTTATTCATAACGCATGAATGCATTACAAAAAACATATAACAATATACCTGACGATGAGTTAATTAAAGTCCTGGCAGAATCTTATAAGTATAACAAAGAAGCAATTCTCATTGCAAAATTAGAATTTCAAAAAAGAGGCTTAGATTCAAATGAGTTGGAGCTTGTAATGGAAAATATAAACCTCCGGCTAAATAAGAATACTATTTTTTCAAAAAAGAAAGAATCACAGGTTTTAGAAAGTGATTTTGAGAAGTGGCATTTAGATCCTAAAGTTGAAAAGAAGCCGCAACTTCAAAGTCAAGTGATTGTTATCGGAATTTTTTCTATGCTCTTGTGTATATCTAACTGGTTTAACAATTGGTATATTATATTTAATGAATGGAAGTTTGATTTAAATCATATTTACTTACTAGAACCTTTTGTAAATATGTTCTTGCTTCCTATTGCATCACTTTTATTTTTAATGAAAAATAAAAGTGGATGGATACTATTAACATTCATTTACCTTAGAGCATTATTACATGGAGTATTCTATATCGCATTTATGTATGAAGGTGATTATAATGTATATGCATTTGTAAGTTTAGGTTACTGTCTCGTTTATGGAATAGTTATTTGGTTTTTATTAGATCACAAAATGAAAAAAGCCTATGCAGTAAATCATACTATTTATTTATCAACCGCGATATTTTCATTAATTTTCAGTTTTGCCATACTCCTTTTAACGGCAATACAACATTAATTCAATGACTTATATAATAGATATTTTAATTGGTATCATTGCATTACTACATCTGTATATCATATATTTTGAGATGTTTGCATGGGAAACAAAGGGTAGCAAGATATTCCGTAATTTTCCTAGAGAACTATTTAGCCAGACTAAAGTAATGGCAGGTAATCAAGGCTTATATAATGGTTTTCTCGCTGCAGGATTGATCTGGACATTCCTAATAGAAAATAAGGAATGGAGCTTAAATGTATCCCTATTTTTTCTAGGGTGTATAGCTATAGCCGGTATTTATGGAGCTATGACTGCAAGTAAAAAAATATTTTTTATACAGACAGTACCTGCTGTAATAACAATAGTGTTACTTCTATTAAAATAAGAAACAAATAAAAAAAAACGTCTCACCATAGGTAAGACGTTTTTTATCTATTCAATGAAATATGAATTACTTCTTGAATTTTTTGTATTTATTCTTAAATTTATCAATACGTCCTGCAGTATCAATAAGCTTGCTTTCTCCAGTATAAAATGGATGAGAAGTACGAGAAATTTCCAATTTGATTAATGGATACTCAGTTCCTTCGTGCTCGATTGTTTCATTTGAATTAGCAGTAGACTTTGTGATGAAAATTTCATCATTAGACATATCCTTAAATGCTACTAATCTATAATTTTCTGGGTGTATTCCTTTTTGCATGACTTAAATCTTATTCTTTTGCGGCTGCAAATTTAACAATTTTACTTTAAATAACAACCTTTTAATTCTAAATTAATTTTAAGCAAATCTAAACTATAAAAGCACATCTCCTAGCTTTATATTTGTGGATTATTAAAAGTATTTATTTGTGGAAAAATCGATCAAAAGAAATTCATTTCTTGTAGGGCTTTTTGGAGCGGTCATAACCTTTGGTATTTATATGTATATGTGGCAAGCACAAGACTATCTTAATCCTTTGGTAAATACTTCTATTTACATATATCCTATCTTATTAGGAGTCATTGCACAAGTATGGGCCAGATTTGTAATGAAGGGAAATGTATCCTTTAAACAAGTTGTTCTAGCTTATTTCATATGCATCGTGATGATTTTTTTAACCGAATCAATTACTTATTATGCTCTCTTAAATTACATTGATGTAGATGCAAAGGAAATTTTACTCAATGCATGGAGAGGCATATCGGATCAAGGTACGAGCGATTTAGCACAAACTAAGGTTTTTAAAGAGCCTACCTTTAGCTTTTCAGAATTTGCTTTGGGCTTTGCAACAAAATCTCTCATGTTTACAGTTCCTGGATTGATTACAGGACTTGTGGTAAGCAAAATACCAAAACAATAATTTATAAACCCAAGAAATTATGAATAAGGTAGTTACAAACACAGCATTTAAATATGGCTCTATAGGTTTTCTCATTTACCTTATAGCTTATTTTGTCATGTGGCAAGTAAATCTTGCTTTATTCCTTAATCCACTAATAACTTATCCTATTGCGATAATCATATTAGTTCTTGGTATTTATGCTCAAAAACAAGCAAAATCAAATTTAGGAGGTTATATATCCTTTGGTAATGTATTTCTATGTTACGTGATTACGGTAGTCATAGCGCTACTAGGATTTGCGATAGCAAGCATTTTAATTTTTAATATCATAGATCCGGCTGCCAGAGAAGAATTACTTGATCTTACCATAAAAGAATCTATTGAGATGAGCAATAGAATGTTAAAATGGATAGGAATGGACGCAGCCGCAGGACAACTTACTGAAGAACAAATGCGCAAATCTATGCAATTAGGGCCTACGCCTATGGGTATAACAAGTATCATTATAAGTTACATATCTAATTTAGCATTTTATAGTATCGCTGGATTGATATCTGCAGCTATCATTAAAAAAGATAAACCTTACGAGTTTGAATAAAATTGATCTTTCTATAATAATTCCTCTACTTAATGAGGCAGACTCACTTCCTGAGCTTCAGGAATGGATCGATCGTGTTATGAAAACAACCAGCTTATCATACGAGGTAATTTATATCGATGATGGAAGTACAGACGATAGTTGGGAAATCATAGATTCGCTTTCGCGAAAGCGAGATACAACAAACTCACCTAACCCTATTAAAGGAAT
>CAZBCH010000032.1:0-14446 GCA_964490235.1 uncultured Flavobacteriaceae bacterium
CCTATTTCAATAGCATCTTCAGCGTTATCTAGTAAGTAATCAATGCGCTCGCGAGCGGTCATTTTTCCTTTTGCATGGTGTTTTTCAATACGTTTCTTACCGCCGCCTAGAGCAACTTTGGCTAGCTTTCTTTTCAGATCAGAAAGCAACATTTTATTATGATCTTCGTTTTTATTGAAGTCTAAATCCATCGATTGAGTTGTTTGCTCAAAAATAGGGATTTTGTTTGTTAGAAAAATGTGAATTGTTCCGCTTTCGCGAAAGCGAGAACAGAAATAACCATCACTTTTAAGGTCTTGTAAAAAATAGGATCAAACCTCAGCATCCATCAAATCTGTAGCAATGTGATAACGAGGGTCTTCTATGCTACTATCAATGATCGTATCAAATTCTGGATTATTGCGAATGAGTAAATTTTTACATTCTGGGCTAAGATGAGTAAGCTTAATTTCCTTGCCTAAATCCAGATATTTATTTGCCACACCTCTTAATGCCTCGATACCTGAATGGTCTTGCACACGAGACTCCATAAAATCTATTATAATTTTATCTGGATCACTTTTAGGATCAAATTTACTATTGAAATCTGTTACTGAACCAAAGAATAATGGTCCCCAGATTTCATAAACCTTTGTACCGTCTTCTTTAAAACTTTTGCGAGCTCTAATGCGTTTTGCACTTTCCCAAGCAAAAACTAGTGCAGAAATGATGACACCAACAAAAACAGCTATTGCCAAATCAAAAAACACAGTTACTAATGATACAATAATCAAAACTGCAGCATCTGCTAAGGGAATTTTACGTAAAATTCTAAAACTAGACCAGGCAAATGTTTCTATTACCATCATGAACATCACTCCTATCAAAGCCGCTATAGGAACTTGCTCAATCAATTTATCTGTAAAAAGAATAAAAGTTAGTAAAGTTACGGACATCATTACACCAGATAAACGACCACGACCACCAGCATTGATGTTTATGACTGTCTGGCCTATCATACCGCAACCACCAGTACCACCAAATAATCCACTCACAATATTTCCTGCTCCTTGTGCCACACATTCTCTATTACCACTACCTCTAGTATCTGTCAATTCATCTACCAGATTCATGGTCATTAATGATTCTATCAATCCTACAGCCGCAGCTAAAAATGCATATGGTAAAATGAATATAAAAGTGCTATAATTAATTGGAAGGTTATTCCATAATTCTACATTGGGCGTGGGAAACTCACCTTTAAGGCCAGTTCCTCCACCTTCTATTATATAAGAACCTACTGTACTTACTTCAAGGTTAGAAAAAACTACTACAGCTGTGGTGACAAGAATCGCTGTAAGTGCTGCTGGAATTTTTTTGGTGAGTTTAGGAAGTAACCAAACGATTGCCATAGTCAGTGCTACTAGTCCTATCATAATCCACAACTCTGTTCCTTCCATATATGTAGAAACATATTTTTTAACTCCATCTGCTCCTACCTCAAGGTTTTTATGTGTGAACATTTTAACTTGAGCAAGAAAAATTACAATTGCAAGACCATTAACAAAGCCCATCATTACAGGATGTGGTATGAGTCTTACAAATTTCCCTACTTTAAAAACACCTGCTACAATTTGAATCACACCCATAAGTATAACGGTAGCAAATAGATAAAAGAAACCCATATTTTCTATAGGCGTTTCAAAAGCCATTCCTCTTTCATGACCTTTAATAATCAAGTCTATAAATATTACGGCAACTGCACCAGCAGCTCCTGAAATTAAACCTGGCCTACCACCAAAAAGAGCTGTAATTAAACCTATAATAAATGCTCCAGATAGAGCCACTAATGGGTCTATTCCTGCAACAAATGCAAATGCAACAACTTCTGGAATCATCGCGAGCGAAACCGTGATTCCTGCAAGAATATCGTCCTTAGGGTTTTTAGTAAAGTTGTTAAAGATATGGAGCATGACGCTTAAATTTTAAGCGTGCAAAAGTACGTTTTTAATGATGAAATATGAATGTTCTTTTTTACTTATCTCTATATGTTTTATATACCCACTAAAGGGTATTCCTTTGAAAAGCTAAGTTTTATAATTTTGATAATCAATCAACTATTTACAATTATGAAATTTTACTTATACCTTTTTGTTTGCTGTTTTGCATATCATCATCTATATGCACAATCTTATTCAGGCTTAGAACTCGATAATTATTCTGGGATTAATAGTCTAACATTTAATCCTGCTAATGTAGTAGATAGCCGTTTTAGGGCAGATATTAATATAGCCACCGTAGGTAGCACTGTGACTACCGATTACTTCGGTATAAATCTTTCAAATTTAATAGATAATCCCGATGGTTTTGATTTTGATGCAGATAGTGAGACATTTCCCAGTCAGGCAAATAATTTGTATCTAAATGTTGATGTTTTAGGACCATCATTTATGTTTAATCTTGCGCCTAAACATGCTATAGGTATCACCACAAGAGTGCGCGCCTTTATGAATGTAAATAGAATTAATGGTTCTTTATATGAAACATTATCAGACGATGCTGCCTTTGATAAAGATATAAACATAGACATGGAAAACCTCAATGGAACTATTCATGCCTGGACTGAAGCTGGTCTTACTTATGGGATAGTTTTAGTAGATGGAAGAAATCACTTTTTAAAAGGTGGTGTGACTTTAAAGTATTTACAAGGCGCAGGAGCTGTGTTTTTTAATTCAGATAGCATAGAAGGTAGTTACGACTCTGCAGGAGATTCGATAACTGCAAATGGAGACTTTACTTATGGTCAAACCTTAGATGACACAAACGATGAAAACGACGAATTTGAATTCGGTAGTGGATCTTCTGGTTTTGCAGCAGACTTTGGTCTGATATACGAGTACAGACCAGATTTAGGTGATCAAAAAATGGATACTACTTCTCTTAAAGGCCATAATCAATATAGATTTAAAGTAGGTCTATCTCTTCAAGATATGGGTAAATTAAGTTATGAAAGTGTAAATATTGAAGAATATGTTATTTCTGGTACGGTAAGCGCTGATGACTTCGAAGAGGACTTTCAACAAGGCTTAGAAGATAATTACAGTCAGACTAGTACCGTTCAAGATGTTGATATACAACTACCTACTACTTTAAGGTATATGGCTGATTATAGAGTAAATAGAAATCTTTATTTAGGTTTATCTGGTGTGTTATCTCTAAATGACGATACTTCTGCACTATCAAGTAGAAGATTGAATTATACTAGCATTGTACCCAGATATGAGTCACGTTTATTTTCATTATATACTAATTTAAGTGTTATGGAATATACTGATTTTATTTGGGGCGCAGGATTCAGATTTGGATTTCTTACCGTGGGTAGCGGCTCGATTATAAGTAATCTATTAACTGACGATTCTAGAGCAGCAGATGTTTATGCTAGCGTTAAAATTCCTATTCTACAATCCAGATACTCAAGAGAAACTAAACAAAATAGAAAAGCAGAAAGAAGAAGAGCTAAAGCCGAAAAAAAACGACTTAAAGCTCTTGAAAAAAAAGATAATTCCTAAAATAAATAATTGTAAGATATTTAAGGTTCCGCTTTCGCGAAAGCGAAAAAAGTTTTAAACCATATGTACTTTTTCTATGAACCTAATTGGTTAAACATTTAAGGTGATCTTATTAAAAATAAAGCGAGTTATAAATAATTTTATAACTCGCTTTTAATCATTTATGTAATAAAATATCTATGAATCTGGATCTAAATAATCTGGTGTACCATCACCATCAGTATCTCTAGCATCATTAGGATTACCATTACCATTAGGATCTGCATTTTCTTGAGCAGTAGGAATTCCATCACCGTCATCATCAGCATCTAGATAATCTGGAATACCGTCACCATCTGTATCTCTGGCATCACTAGGGTTACCATTCCCGTTTGGGTCTGGATTCTCAAATCTGTTTTGAATTCCATCTCCATCTAAATCAATATTTACCTCATCAGCATCTAGATAGCCAGGAATTCCATCGCCATCTAGATCTTCAGCATCATTAGGGTTTCCATCTCCATTAGGATCTGCATTTTCAAAGATTGTTGCCACTCCATCGCCGTCATCATCATTATCTATATAATTATGAAGCGCTCCTCCTAATGCTCCACGATCATTATCAGTATTATCTCTAGGATTAGGAGATGTTAGATCTCCATCGCCATCAATATCCTCATAAAAAGATAATATGCCATCGTTGTCATGGTCTGTAAGTCTTACACTTCGTAACTGATAGGTAAAAATTAAAGGTGAATATGCTGGCACACCAGTTACCGTTGAATTAAAATATCCAATACCAGAAGGCATGAAAACAGCACCTATACCAGAGTCTTCGTAAGAAAAAGTCCCATCTCCATTAGGTGTAAAAGATGATGCCCCATTAAGTTCGGTAACTCCAGCAGTGAAACCGTCAACTACTGAAGGTAAATCAAACCATATAGAATTGATAGAACTATCAAAAATGGTATTATTTAATAATCTTCCTTCATAAGCAACCAAGGTACTATCTGCAAACGTAGGGCGAATAGGTCCACCGCCTTGACGAACATTTAATGTAAAGTATGTATAATCAATTCCATCACGAGACAACACTCTGGAAGCAACTTGATTTGCCAAAGGTATTTTGTTTGCATTTACACCAGCGATGGTATCAAATTCTATCTTAAAATCTTCTCCCGCAGGATTTGCAGCAAACTCTTCGTAATTATAAAAATGGGTATTGAGATAATCTTGTAATTCAATAAGATCTTCTGCAAAAACTTCAGTCCTATCTCTTACAACCACCCTATTACCATCGTCGTCGTCACCACATGAGGTAACTAAAAAACCAAATAATAGAAACGGTAGTATGTATTTTATTTTTTTCATCATCTTTTTTTATAGCGCTCAAAGATACTATTTTCCGTTATTTTTGTAACGCTATAATAACGTTTAATAACAAAGCATTTATGCGAGTAGATAAATATTTATGGAGTGTACGTTACTATAAAACTAGGAGCAAAGCGACTGAAGCTGCAAAAAAAGGTAGGATAAAGGTAAATGGAGATGTCGTTAAACCAGCTAGAGATGTGTATGCTGGAGACATTATTGATTTAAGAAAGGATCAAATAGAATATAAAGTTGAAGTAATAGATCTTCCTGAAAGTAGAGTTGGTAACAAAATTGTAGGATTATACAGATTAGACAAAACTCCAAAAGAGAATTTTGAAGCTAAAAAATTAATCGCTCTTAATCAGGATTATTATAGAAGAAAAGGTGAAGGTAGACCTACAAAAAAAGATCGTCGAGATCTTTCTGGCCTGCTTAATCAAGATGAAGAAGAATGATTCTGGACGAACATTACTGGCAAAATAGGTACTTAAACGGTTTGACCGGATGGGAATTAGGTCATGTTTCAAAACCTATCAAACAAATAATTGATTCCTTGAATGATCCTAATTTATCCATATTAATCCCAGGAGCAGGAAACTCATATGAAGCAGAATATCTAATACATAAAGGATTTACTAATGTTAACGTTTTGGATATTTCAAGGCGTCCTTTAGATTTATTGATAGAAAGAATAGGCTGCAATAAACAGTTAAATGTTATTCATGAAGATTACTTTCATCATAAAGGTTGTTACGATTTAATTTTAGAGCAAACATTCTTTTGCGCTATAGATCCCAGTTTGCGAGAAAAATATGTTTTGAAAGCAAGTGAACTTCTTAATACCGACGGCGTTATAGAAGGTGTTTTATTTGATTTTGAGAATTCAAAGGAAGAACCTCCTTTTTCCGGAAGTAAAATGGAGTATCTAAATTTATTTGAAAAGAAATTTGAGATTTTAAGATTAGAGAGATGCCTAAGTTCAGAGATCTCCAGAAAAAACATGGAGTTAATAATAAAATTGAAAAAAAATGGATAACGAAATATTGAATCATAATCAGGTAGAACATAAAATAAGAAGGATTGCTTATCAAATAGCTGAAGTTTATCTGAATTATGACAAAATCATTCTTGCTGGTATAGAAGGAGGTGGATATACATTTGCTAAAGAAGTAAAAAAGACCTTGTCTAAGATTATTCCAATTGAGATAGTGTTATGTAAGGTACAAATGGATAAGAAAAATCCATTAAACCAGATTAAAACAACCATTAAAGAAAAAGACTATCAAGGTTGTGGCGTAATAATTTGCGACGATGTATTAAATAGCGGAACTACCTTGATTTATGCTGTCAGACACTTTTTAAATGTACCATTAGCTAGATTGAAAACTGCAGTGTTAGTAAATAGAAATCATAAGAAGTATCCAGTTAAAGCTGACTTTAAAGGAATCTCTTTGTCTACTACTTTAGAAGAACATATTGAAGTACAATTAGATAAGAAACCTTTCAGTGTTTTATTAAAATAGTAAAGTTTTTATTTTTTGAGAAGTCTCATTAGGAGAGTCTTGTTGTACAGATATTATAGTTTTTGCTTCTCTATAAAATTGTCGCCTTTCAAAAAGGTGCTTGCCTATAAATTCAAGCAAGTCACCTTTAGAGCTAATATCTTTAATTAAAGGTCGTAGAGATCTATTTGAAAACAATCTATCAGCCAATTCTGGAATGGTCACATCTAAATACACTGTCTCAACATTTTCAATTGAGTTTAAAAAATCCATTGTGTTGAAGTAACAAGGGGTACCTCCACCAAGCGATAGAACCAAACTTTCATCAGAATTAATTATTTTTTGGAGAACTTCGTTTTCAACTTTTCTAAAATAAATATCACCCTTTTCCTTAAATAATTGGTTTACACTTTTATTTTCGAGCTTTTCTATTTCATTATCCAGATCAAAAAATGAAAATGAAATTTGACTAGCAAGCAGTTTACCTATGGTGGATTTACCTGATCCCATGTAACCTAGCAGAACAATTTTTAATGACATAATGGGTTTAATATTTATTGAATTTATTTTTTTTGAAAAATAATCTAAAAAATTAGGTTGGAATAATTAATAAGCTATATATTTGCAGCCGCTAACGCAAAAAGATCTGGTAGCTCAGTTGGCAGAGCATCTCCCTTTTAAGGAGAGGGTCCTGGGTTCGAGCCCCAGCCAGATCACTTTAACTACCAAAAAGTCCTTATTTCTTAAGGACTTTTTTATTTACCTGAGTGCTGGAATTGGTAGACAGGCACGGTTGAGGGCCGTGTGTACTATGTACGTGTGGGTTCAAGTCCCATCTCAGGTACTTAATTAACTTTCTTATCCTATTTAGATTTTTCAAAATTTCATTTCTACACTATATTCAATAGTTAATTAAATATGAAAATGCTATAGATGTAGATTATTTGTTTAACTTTACCATTAAATAAGTAAACAAATCTGTTTTGATAAAAAGTAAGTTTAGTATTAAAGATCTTGAAAACCTCAGCGGCATCAAGTCTCACACTATTAGAATTTGGGAAAAGAGATACAACCTCTTAGAGCCAGATAGAACTGATACCAATATCCGAACATACGATCTTGATGCTTTAAGAAAGATTCTTAATGTAAGTTATCTTAAAAATGCTGGTATAAAAATATCTACTATAGCAAACCTGACAACTTCAGAAATTGAGAATCAAGTTCGTAATCTAGCTGAAAGAAATAATAAAAATGATCATGCCGTACAAGAATTAAAATTAGCGATGGTAAATTTTGATCAGTTTATGTTTCAAAGGGTTTACGACTCCGTTTTAAAAGAAGTGGGTTTTTCAGGAGTTTTTTATGACCTGTTTATTCCTTTTTTAGAGGAACTAGGTTATTTATGGCAATCTAAAACGATCAATATTGCACATGAACACTTCATAAGCCATCTTATCAAACAAAAAGTGCTTATCAATTTAGAGAGTGTACAATACCAAACCTCTAAAAATGATGACAAAGTATATGTATTGTTTCTCCCAGAGAATGAAATGCATGATTTAGGTCTTTTATTTTTAAACTATGAATTACTTAAAAAAGGATGCAAAACAATTTACTTGGGTGCTAGCATGATACTTGACGCTTTACCATACTTTAAAGATAAAGGTACAAACCCTACATATATAACTTACATTACTGTGCAACCTGTAGAAAAAGAGTTGCCATCGTTCTTGAAAAAATTCAATAGAAAAGTTGCAAAAAAAGACGATGTAGAACTTTGGATATTAGGCCATCTAGCTCAAAAAATTAAACCTAAAGACATTCAACCTAATCAAACTATTTTTAAAGGAATATCCGAAGTAATTAAAAGAATACCAGAATTAATAGAATCATGAATAAAATAGCAATAATTGGTTCTGGATTTTCATCGTTATCAGCTTCTTGCTATTTAGCACAAGCAGGATATGATGTTACCATATATGAAAAAAATGATACCGTAGGAGGACGCGCCAGAAGGCTTATTAAGGACGGTTTCATTTTTGACATAGGACCTTCATGGTATTGGATGCCAGATATATTTGAAAGATTTTTTGCAGATTTCAATAAAAAACCATCAGATTACTATCAGTTAGATAAATTAAATCCTGCATACTCAGTAATCTTTGAAGATGAAAAAATAGATATTGCAGACAATCTTAATGACATAAAATCAACTTTTGAATCCATTGAAAAAGGCAGTTCAGAACCTTTACAAGAATTTATGTCAAAGGCTGAAGAAAATTATGAGATTGCGATTAAAAACTTAGTCTACAGACCTGGTGAATCCCCATTAGAGTTAATAACTCCTCAAACTGCTAAAAAAGTAGGCGCTTTTATAGGAAATGTCTCTAAAGACGTTAGAAAAAAGTTCTCTAATCCTAAATTAATCAGCATTCTTGAATTTCCTGTTTTATTTTTAGGAGCGACGCCTCAAAATACTCCCAGCTTTTACAATTTTATGAATTACGCGGATTTTGGTTTAGGGACATGGCATCCTAAAGGCGGTATGTATGAAGTTATTCTAGCAATGAAAAAGCTTGCTGAAGAATTAGGTGTGGTTATTAAAACGAACAGCCCAGTAGATAATATACTTGTAGATGATGAAGGAAGGACAGAAGGAATAATAACTAATGGACAAAAACATCTATATCCTATTGTGTTATCAGGAGCTGATTATCATCATTCAGAAACTCTTTTAGAAAAACAACACAGACAGTATTCAGAAAGCTATTGGGAAAAGAAAACCTTTGCTCCTAGTTCATTGATCTTTTATGTAGGATTTAATAAAAAGCTCAAAAATATAGATCACCATAATTTATTTTTTGATACTAATTTCACAAAACATGCAAATGAAATCTACGAAGATCCTCAATGGCCAGAAGAACCATTATTTTATGCAAATTTCACTTCACTAACAGATCCTTCAACTGCTCCAAAAGGTTGTGAAAACGGATTTTTCCTCATACCCTTAGCTCCTGGTCTAGAAGATACGCCAGAGTTGAGAGAGAAATACTTCGATAAAATCATTACAAGATTTGAGAAAAGAACTGATCAACAGGTAAAATCTAATATTCTATTTAAAGAATCTTTTTGCGTTAACGATTTCATCTCAGAATATAATAGTTATAAAGGAAATGCCTATGGCATGGCAAATACTTTATTACAAACCGCATTTCTTAGACCAAATTTAAGAAGTCGCAAGGTTAAAAACCTTTACTTTACAGGACAGCTCACAGTACCTGGTCCTGGAGTACCTCCATCGCTGATTTCTGGAAAACTAGCAGCTGAATTGATTAAAAAACACGATTACTAATGAAAAGCTTATTTGACAAAGTCTCCCGAGAGTGTAGTAAAACAGTTACTCACAATTATAGTACTTCATTTTCTCTTGCAAGTAAAATGCTAGGTCCATCAATAAGACAGGACATTCATAACATATATGGATTTGTAAGATTTGCTGATGAAATCGTTGATACCTTCCATGATTATGATAAACGTTCTTTGTTAGACCGTTTTGAACAAGATTTAGCTCACGCTATCGAAGATAAAATTAGCTTAAACCCTATTTTAAATTCATTTCAAGAAACAGTAAATAAATACAATATCACTCCTGACATGTATGGTGCATTCATACACAGTATGAGGCTTGATCTTGATAAATCTATATACCTAACTGACGAAGAATACAGAAACTACATTTATGGAAGCGCAGACGTTGTAGGCCTCATGTCCTTAAAAGTTTTTGTAAAAGGAGATATGGAAAAGTATAATGATCTTAAAGATGATGCGATGAGACTAGGAAGTGCTTTTCAAAAAGTGAATTTCCTAAGAGATCTTAAGGCAGATTTAGAAACTTTAGAAAGAAGCTACTTCCCTAATACAGATCTTCATGACTTAAGTGAAGAAGACAAAGCAAGGCTTATTGATGAAATAAAAGATGACTTTGACGCAGGACTTAGAGGCATTAAAAGATTACCTATTGAGGCTAAACTAGGTGTTTATACGGCTTATACTTATTACAGAAGATTGCTTACCAGATTAGAGCGTACTCCGTCTAAAGAAATAAGAAATAAAAGAATACGCGTTCCTAATTATGAAAAGATTTTTCTACTTTCTAAAGGTTATGTAACTTACCGTCTCAACCTCATTTAAGATATGGAAATAGCATTGTGGATCGTCATTTTTCTAGCGACATTTTTCATTATGGAGTTCAATGCTTGGTGGATGCATAAATACGTAATGCATGGATTTTTATGGAATTTACATGAAGATCATCACCATAAGAAACACAATAGTTGGTTTGAAAAAAACGACCTCTTTTTTGTTTTTTATGCAGTTATAAGTATGGGACTCAAAATCGCCCATAGTGAATTAAATTTATGGTGGTGTCTACCTATAAGTGCTGGAATACTTGCCTACGGTATTGCCTATTTTGTAGTACATGATATTTTTATTCATCAAAGATTTAAATGGTTACGTAAGGCAAATAACAAGTATGCAAAAGGAGTTCGTAGAGCTCATAAAATGCATCACAAACACATAGGTAAAGAAGATGGAGAAAACTTCGGTATGCTTATAGTGCCACTCAAGTATTTCAAATAATATATGAAAAATGCCATTGTTATAGGCGCTGGAATTGGTGGTCTTGCCTCAGCTTTAAGACTTAAACACCTAGGATATTCTGTTACCGTATTTGAAAAAAATGATTATGCTGGTGGTAAACTTCATGCCATAGAACAAGACGGTTATCGTTTTGACTTAGGACCATCTCTTTTCACTTTACCACACCTTGTAGAAGACCTGTTGAGACTTTTCCCTAAAGAAAAAATAAACTTCAATTACAAAAGCAAAGAAACAGCCTTTCACTATTTTTGGGAAGATGGTACTTTATTTAAAGCAAGTACTGACTCATCTCAATTCATAAAAGATGCATCACTTATTTTCAAAGAAGATAAGACCTTAATTAAAAAATATCTATCTAAAAGCAAATCAAAATACGATCTCACAAAAAGTCTTTTTTTAGAAAAATCTTTACATAAAGCCGCTACCTATTTATCGCTCGATACCTTAAAAGCTATTATTAATGCCCCATTTTTAGGTTTAAGTAATACCTTGAATGATGAAAATAGCAAATTCAATAATCCTAAATTAACGCAGCTATTTAATAGATATGCTACCTATAACGGTTCTTCTCCATACCAAACGCCTGGAATTATGACCATGATTCCGCATTTAGAATTAGGTCTAGGAACTTATTATCCTGATGGTGGCATGCATCGTATTTCACAATCATTGTATGAATTGGCGCAAAAAGTAGGTGTAGAATTCCGCTTTCGCGAAAGCGTAACCAGTATCAAAAATCTGGAAAATAAGGTGACAGGTGTAGTCACTAAAACCGATGATTACGATGCTGATCTAGTTGTTTCTAACATGGATATTGTACCTACTTATAGGAATCTTATGAAGGATGTGCCTGCTCCTGAGAAAACATTGAAGCAAGAGCGATCTAGCAGCGCGCTCATTTTTTACTGGGGAATCGATCGAGAATTTCCAGAATTAGATCTTCACAATATTCTTTTTTCTAAAGATTATGAAGCCGAGTTTAAAGATATTTTTGAAAATAAAACCCTTTATAGCGATCCCACTGTCTACATTAATATTACAAGTAAAGAATCAAAAGACGATGCACCAGCTGGTCATGAAAACTGGTTTGTTATGGTAAATGCACCTGGCGATTACGGTCAAGACTGGGAACAACTCGTTAAAGATACCAAACAACAAATTATCAGTAAAATCAAAAGATGTCTACAAGTAGATATTTCTAAGCATATAACAACCGAATATATTTTAACACCTCAAGGTATTGAAAAAAATACGAGTTCTTATCGAGGCGCACTTTATGGCGCTGCAAGCAACAATAAATTTGCTGCGTTTTTAAGACATCCTAATTTTAATGGAAAAATCAAAAACCTATATCACGTTGGTGGTTCGGTGCATCCTGGTGGTGGTATTCCTTTATGTTTGTTAAGCGCACAAATCACAGCAGATTTAATCCAAAAGGAACAATGAAAATAGCTGCGATTATATTTCTATGGATAATCCATGCGGCTGCTCTAATAGGAATAGCGCTAGGATATGAAGATTTCTTTTTACCTAAATCACCATTTACTCTAGTTTATTTATTCTTCTTGATGGTGTTCTTTTTCAAAATTGATTCTCGTATCAAATTGATTCTATTTGGAGCTTTCATGATCGTTGGAATAGGCGTAGAATGGATAGGAGTTCATACAGGTAGCCTATTTGGAGATTATTATTACGGTAAAAACTTTGGGCCTAAGATAGATGGTATACCACTTCTGATAGGAGTAAATTGGGCTATTCTTACCTTTATTACTCACGTGATCGCAAAGCAATTTTTTAAATCGGCTATTGCTGTAATTGCTGCTGGCGCTGCACTTATGGTAGGTTTAGATTATTTTTTAGAGCAAATTTGCGATTTTTCTGGATTTTGGCATTTTGAAGATGGCGCAGGCTGGTTCAATTATCTTTGCTGGTTCATAATAGCCGCCACTTTACATGCTATTTCGTTTAAATTTAAGCTCAAAGGAAATGCGCTTATCTCATATCACCTCTACGGAGTTCAACTCATTTTTGCAATAGGATTATGGATCATCATTACGATATAGCAATTATAGGTATGGGCTGCGCAGGTAGTCACGTGGTGCAGGAATTGTTGCGTCGTAAAACCGATCTTAAGGTAGTCGTGATTGATGATTATAAATCTGATTCTTTAGAAAAAACTTGGTCGTTTTGGGAAGTAGGAAAAGGTAAATGGGACCATTTGATCTCGCATAGTTGGAAAAATGGGAGCTTCATTGTTCCAGAAAATAGGATAGACTTTTGTCTTAACGACTATATTTATAAATCTATAGAAAGTCGTGTTTTTATTGCTTTCGCGAAAGCGGAACTACAAAAAGCCTCTAATTTCACTTTAATAGAAGAAAAAGTACAAAAAGTTTCTGGCGAGGAAACAAAAAAGATTCATTGCGAAACAAAGGAAATAACTGCAAATCTCGTCTTAGACAGTCGTATTGATCCTGCATTTTTTAAGGATACAAATGCAACTACTTTAAAACAACATTTCAAAGGTTGGGTCATAAAAACGGAAGAGCCAGTATTCAATCCAGAAGAATTTGTAATGATGGATTACAGGCTTCGAGATATAGGTACGACGAGCTTTACCTATGTTTTGCCACATTCTACCACAGAAGCCTTAGTGGAGTTTACTTACTTCTCAAAAGATGTGGTTGCTGACGAGACTTATGAAAAGTATCTCAAAAAATATATCAGTGATTACCTGAAAATTAATGCTTTTACTATTCAAAAAACAGAACAAGGTATCATCCCTATGTCTACTTACAAATTTGAAAGGCATCATGAGAAAAATCTGTTTAAAATAGGAACCGCTGGTGGCTGGGTAAAACCTTCTACTGGTTATAGTTTTAAAATGAGTGAGAAAAAAGCCAGCCAATTGGTCGATAATATTATTGCTGATCGTGACCTCAATCATGTGATGATTTCTAAGAAGTTTAGGTTTTATGATGAGATTATGCTGGATGTTTTACATGGTGATAATGAACGCGGCGCTCAAGTATTTCATACGCTTTATAAAAAGAACAACATAAATACTATTTTCCGTTTTCTTGACGAGGAAACCAGTTTTGGAGAGGAGCTTGGCATAATGCTGCCTATGACTTCTAAGCCATTTTTAAGTGCATTTTTCAGGAAGTTATTTTAAGTGATCTATTGAAGTTTGTATTTTTCGTACTTGTTTAAACCGCTTACATCTATATTTAATTTACCATCATCGTGCTCACCTAAATAGGTAAATTTTGCACCCCAAACTATTTCACTTGCCTTATAAGAAGACCTCGAATATAATGTTTGTGAAGAAGATTCATCAAAAGCTTTAAGCATCACAATAAATTCTACGTCTCTTTCTTG
>CAZBCH010000033.1:0-16434 GCA_964490235.1 uncultured Flavobacteriaceae bacterium
CACATATTATCACAACCACGAGTAATAGAAACAAAAGCAGTCACTCCATTAGAGTTGAGTCGTACGGGAGCTATGTCGCCATAAGTTTCTTCTTTTGAAAGAAGAACGTTAACAGCATCGCGACCTTCATCGATCTCTGCAACCAGATTAGGTAAATCTTTATATGCATCTGGTCCCACTACCATATCTACAATTTTCTCTTCTTCAAGAAATTTAGATTTCAATCGCTCTGCCATGCAGCCTAGAACTCCTACTTTCATATTAGGGTTCTTTTTGTTCTTAACGCGATTGTATTTTTCTAGTCTTTTACGCACGGTTTGCTCTGCCTTGTCTCTTATAGAACAAGTGTTCACTAGAACAAGGTCAGCATCTTCCATATTATTTGTAGTGTTAAAACCTTCTTTAGCTAGAATGGACGCAACGATTTCACTATCAGAAAAATTCATCTGACATCCATAACTTTCTATGTATAATTTGCGAGTATTTTGCGCGTTATGTTCTAAAACTACCGCAGTTCCTTGCTTATCTTCTTCAATAACTTTTTCCATCAATCATGATCTTAAATATCGTTGCAAAGATATACTATTTGACTTATTTATGACACAATGTCAGCATGATGTTTTTAGTAGAAACTTTAATGTGGTAAGCAGGTTTAAAATCAGATTCTTTGATAATAGATTAAAATGGTGTTTTTGATCTCGCTTTCGCGAAAGCGGGACATATCAATATTCAGAACTACAATATTTCAGGAGTTAAAATTATACTTCAAGAAAAAGCTTTAAAATCTTAATCACCAAGACCTGAACGCTTTAAAAACTATTTTCGTGTTTTTAACTAGTTGTTTAGCAGCTATTTGTAAACTTAAAAAAAATATCACATACCTTTGCAATCCAAAAATCACAGCTTAATGGCAAAGAATCTTGTTATAGTAGAGTCGCCTGCAAAGGCAAAAACAATCGAAAAATTTCTAGGAAAGGATTTTAAAGTAGAATCTAGTTTTGGTCATATTGCAGACTTACCATCTAAAGAGTTAGGAGTTGATGTAGAGAAAGATTTTGCTCCTAAATATGTAGTAAGTAGTGATAAGAAAGATTTAGTACGCAAACTTAAAAAACTAGCTGCGGCATCAGAAACAGTATGGCTAGCAAGTGATGAGGACCGTGAAGGAGAAGCTATTGCATGGCACCTAGCAGAACAGCTGGATTTAAAAAAGGAAAATACAAAACGCATCGTTTTTAATGCGATTACAAAAAGTGCGGTGCAGCATGCCATTGATAATCCTAGAACTATAGATTATGATCTTGTAAATGCACAACAAGCTAGACGTATATTAGATCGTATTGTAGGTTATGAAATTTCTCCTATTCTATGGCGCAAGGTAAAAGGTGGTGCAAGTGCTGGTAGAGTACAATCTGTTGCAGTACGTTTAATTGTTGAGCGTGAAGATGAAATCTTAAACTTTAAATCTGACAACTTTTTTAGAGTTGATGCTGACTTTAATACAAGCGATGGTGCATTGCTTAAGGCAAAGTTACCTAGCAATTTAAAGTCCTTAAAAACAGCTAAAGACTTTTTAGATAAAAATATAGGTGCAAAATTTGAGGTGTCTGATCTGGTTAAAAAACCGGCTAAAAAATCTCCGGCACCACCATTTACAACTTCTACATTACAGCAAGAGGCATCGCGTAAACTATTTTTTAATGTAAGTCGTACCATGCAACTAGCGCAACGGCTTTACGAAGCAGGTTTGATTACTTACATGAGAACAGATTCTGTTAACTTAAGTAAAGAGGCAAAAAAAGGTGCTGAAGAAGAAATAAAAAAGGCGTACGGTAACGAGTTTCATAAAGAACGTAATTACAAAGGAAAGTCAAAAGGTGCCCAAGAAGCCCATGAGGCAATAAGACCTACTAATTTTGCTTTACACAGTTCTGGAGCAGATCGTGATCAGATAAAATTGTACGAGTTGATCTGGAAGAGAGCCATCGCAAGTCAAATGAGTGATGCAAAACTAGAACGTACAAATGTTACTATTGCTGCAAATACACATGATAAAAAGTTTACTGCAAGTGGTGAGATCGTAAAATTTGAAGGCTTCCTTAAAGTTTATTTAGAAAGTACGGATGACGAAGATCTGGAGCAACAAGGTCTTTTACCTGATTTAAAAGTAGGACAAAGTTTAATTAACAAGCGTATTCTAGCAACAGAACGTTTCACAAGACCACCATATAGGTATACAGAGGCTTCTTTGGTTAAGCAATTAGAAGAATTGGGAATAGGTCGTCCGTCTACTTATGCGCCTACTATTACTACTATACAAAATAGAAAATATATAGAAAAAGGCCAGTCTGAAGGAGAAGAACGTAACTATGTACAGCTTACTTTAAGTAAGGATAAGATCTCAGAAAAAGCACTTACAGAAAAGACAGGTTCTAATAAAAATAAAATGATACCTACCGATGTAGGTCGTGTGGTGAACAACTTTTTAGTAGAGCATTTTGGAAATGTTCTAGATTATAATTTTACCGCAAAGGTCGAGGAGTCATTTGACAATATTGCTGAAGGAAAAGAGGAGTGGACGGACATGATGAACCACTTCTATAAAGATTTTCACCCTACTGTTAAAGATGTTGCAGAAAATGCAGAGCGTGAAGTAGGTGAACGCGTTTTAGGAAAACATCCTGAGAGCGGTAAGCCCGTAAGTGTTAGGTTAGGTAGATTTGGTGCTATGGCTCAAATAGGTAGTGTAGATGATGAGGAAAAGCCTCAATTTGCAAGTTTGCTACCGTCACAAAATTTAAATACCATTACTCTAGAAGAGGTAATGGATTTATTTAAATTACCTAGAACTGTAGGAGAATATAATGGTCATCCGGTAGAGGTTGCACAAGGACGTTTTGGACCATATGTAAAATTCAATGGTAAGACCTTTGTAAGTCTCGAGAAAGATGATGATCCTATGACAATTACATTTGAGCGCGCTGCAGAGTTGATCCAGATGAAAGAGAAAGCAGATGCGCCTATACATATGTACGATGAGCAACCGGTAACAAAAGGTGTCGGTCGTTTTGGGCCTTATATTAAGTGGGCAGGAATGTTTATATCAGTGAATAAAAAATATGATTTTGATAACTTGTCAAATGACGATATTGAAACGCTTATAAAAGAGAAAATTCAAAAGGAAAAAGATAAACTTATCGTGGACTGGGAAGATGAAGGAATACGCATCGAGAAAGCTCGCTGGGGTAGGCACAATATTATTAAAGGTAAGATTAAAGTAGAGCTTTCAAAAGATATTGATCCTTTAAAGATCACACTAGAAAAAGCTAAAGAGCTTATCGATAAGAAAACACCAAAGAAAAAAACAGCTGCAAAAAAGAAAGCTCCTGCAAAGAAGAAAACTGCCGCAAAAAAGAAAACGACAAAAAAGTAATTTTAAATAATGGCTTTAGATTTTCTAAAACCTCTTAGTGAAGCCTTAGTTGCTCACGCAAAGATGCAACCTAAGCAAACGATTGCCTATACCATTAAATTGCATACCGTTAATGATGGTTTGCCAGATCTTGATAATGTAAAAATAGTTATCATAGGTTTACTAGAAAACCGTCGTGATGCAAATGCGTTATTTCAAGTAGAATCCCTTGATTTTGCTAGAGAAAAATTATATGAACTTTATCCTGGTAATTGGTCTAGTCCATTAGCAGATTTAGGTGATGTTCCTGCTGGAGAAACGGTAGAGGATACCTATTATGTATTGCGACAGTTAACAGAACATTTCTTAAGATCTTCAATAATTCCTATTTTTCTGGGTGGAAGTCAGGATTTAATGTATCCTATCTACAGAGCATTTGATGAGTTTCAACACATGATTAACGTAGTAAATATAGATTGTAGATTTGATTTAGGTGATATTGATCTTCCTATTTCTTCTCGCAGCTATATAGGTAAAATGATCACTGTAGAACCTTATAATCTTTTTAATTATAGCAATCTAGGTTTTCAAACCTATTTTAATTCTCAAGAAGAAATTGATTTACTAGAGAGAATGTATTTTGACGCTATACGACTTGGTCATTTAGATGATGATATTACGCTTGCAGAGCCTGTGTTGAGAGATGCTGATGTAGTAGGAGTAGATATGACTGTTGTGCGTGCTGGTGATCTCGCTTTCGCGAAAGCGAACCCTAACGGACTAGATGGCAAACAAATTTGCAGTTTATCGAGATATTCAGGTATTAGTGATCGATTAAAGGTATTTGGAATTTTTGAAATCAACAATGAGAGAAATACAGGATCACAATTAGTGGCAGAAATGATTTGGTATTTTATAGAAGGTTATAATCTTAGAAGCTTTGAATATCCTAAAGATGTGACCAAAGATTGTATTGTTTACAAAGTTCCTATTGACGACCAGGTACTTGTGTTTTATAAATCTACGAATACTGGTCGATGGTGGATAGAATTACCATTTATTTCTAATGTTAATAATAAATTAAAACAACATACGTTATTACCATGCGATAGGCGAGATTATGAAACTGCATGCAATCAAGTCTATCCAGATAGGTGGCTTAAGGCTCGTCGTAAAAATGAAATTTGAATAGTTAAAGAATAGGTCTTATTTGATTTATTGAGAAAAAAAAGTTGTGGAATCGAAATCTTTTAGATAGGTTTACGCCCTTAATTCATAAAGAAAACATAAATTACCCTTATGAAAAAGTTATTAGTCCTTGTAGTAGTAGTTGCCTTCCTAGCAAGTTGTGGTAAAGGAGACCGCGGTATGGTAGTAGGTACCAAAGGAAAGAAATGGCATCCAGAAAAACCGTATGGTATGACATTAGTGCCAGGTGGTGCGTTTATTATGGGTAAGAGTGATGATGATATCGCAGCAACTCGTAACGCTCCTACAAAAACAGTTACAGTTCCATCTTATTATATGGATGAAACTGAAATCACAAATGCTGAATATCGTCAGTTTGTACACTGGACAAGAGATTCTATATTTAGAACAAATCTAGCTATAATGGCAGATGATAATGGCGCTACTCCTGGAGATAATGGTATAGGAGAGTTTGCTTTTCTTGATGCTGAAGGTGCTGGAAATGATCCTTTAACTCCTTGGGAACAATACGTGCAAGATAACTATGTGGGCTTAGGTCCTACTGGTTATGAAGGTCGTAAATTGAATCACGATGTAGATTTAATTTGGGATACAGAAGATATTCCAGATGAATTCTATGCTGAGGTTTATGATCAAATGTATATTCCTTTTGATGAAGCTTATAATGGTGAGCGTACTATAGATACTGAAAAAATTATTTTTACTTACACGAGTCTTGATTTAAATGCGGCAGCAAGAAATCGTGATCCTAACAAAACCAGAAAAGATTTTATTTCTCAAACTCCTGTTAAAATTTATCCAGATACTACTGTTTGGATCCGTGATTTTAATTACAGCTATAATGAGCCTATGCACAATGATTATTTCTATCATGAAGCATATAGTGACTATCCAGTAGTAGGTGTTAACTGGAATCAAGCTAAAGCCTTCTGTCAATGGAGGACTTTATACCACAATGCATACCGCAAGAAACGTAATGTAGAAAGAGTAAATGAGTACCGTTTACCTACAGAGGCTGAATGGGAATATGCTGCTCGTGGTGGATTAGAAGGAGCGACTTATCCTTGGGGTGGTCCTTATGCAAAAAATGATAGAGGTTGTTTCTTAGCAAACTTTAAACCTTTAAGAGGTGATTATGCTGCAGATCAAGCATTGTACACTGTAGAAGCAAGATCTTATGAACCTAACGAGTATAACCTTTATAACATGGCAGGTAATGTTGCAGAATGGGTAAACTCTTCTTATGAGGCAGGTGCATATGAAATGATGTCTTCTATGAGTCCAGTCGTTAATGATGCAAATAATAAACGTAAAGGTGTAAGAGGTGGATCATGGAAAGATGTTTCTTATTTCCTACAGGTAGGAACACGCGATTATGAATATCAAGATAGTGCAAGAAGTTACATAGGTTTCCGTACTGTACAATCTTATATGGGAACTGACGTTACATTAAACGCAGCTACCAACTAAAATATCCAACAAAAACAAATTAACTTAACTAAATTTTTTAAAAATGGCACAGTCTAAAGCAACAAAGAAATTATTTAACATGGCTTACGGTATCGGAGCATCTGTAGTAATCATTGGAGCACTTTTCAAAATTCTACACTGGGACTTCGGATACGGTTTTTCTGGTAACAACCTTCTTATGATTGGATTGATCACAGAAGCGGTAATCTTCTTTATATCTGCATTTGAGCCGGTAGAAGATGAGCTAGATTGGTCATTAGTATATCCAGAATTAGCTGGTGGAGAGTTAGCTAATAATACAAAAGGTAAAAAAGAGACTCCTCAAGATGCTCAAGGGCTTTTATCTAAGAAATTAGATGAAATGTTGAAAGAAGCTAAATTAGATGGAGAATTAATGTCTAGTTTAGGTGATAGCATTCGTTCTTTTGAAGGTGCTGCAAAAGGAATAGCTCCTACAGCTGAGGCGATGTCTTCTACAAAGAAATATTCAGAAGAGATGGCTCTTGCAGCTGCTCAAATGGAATCTTTAAATAGTTTATATAAAATTCAAGTAGAAAGTTCTTCTCGTCAGGCGCAAGCAAATGAGGCTATCGCAGATAATGCTACTAAACTTCAAGAGCAAATGGCTGGACTTACTAATAATTTATCTTCTCTTAACGGCGTGTATGGTAACATGTTAGGAGCTATGAAAGGATAATTAGTTGATTTTAAATTAATATAATAACAAACTAATTAGAATATTATGGCAGGAGGAAAACAGTCCCCAAGGCAGAAGATGATTAACCTAATGTACCTGGTTTTCATCGCGATGCTTGCGTTAAATATGAGTAAAGAAGTTTTAAATGCTTTTGGACTTTTAAACGTTAGTATTGAAGAAAGTAATGAAGTTGCAACTGCAAAAAATCAAGCAGCTATGGCTGGTCTTGATCAGCTTGCAGCAGATCAACCTGAAAAGTATGCTCCATTAAAAGTCAAAGCAGAGCAAGTAGACAAAATTTCTAAGGATTACTTCAGCTATTTAGAAGAGTTGAAAAATGACATGGAAGGTACCGTTGCAGATCCTAATGATTATGCTGTAATGGATAAAGGAGATTACTTAGATGTAAGATTCTTAGAAGGAGGAAAGATAACTGCTGATGGTCAGAAATTCTTAGATGAAATGAATAAGTATCGTAGTGATATGCAGGCTGTTGTGAGTGATAATCCTACTTTGAAATCTGAATTAGATAAGAAGTTTACACCTGAAGATGTAACTAATCGAGAAGGAGTTACAATGTCTTACCTTGATTATAACTATAAAGGCTATCCTTTAATTGCTTCAATTGCTAAAATTACATTATTACAAAGTGAAGTAAAGAATACTGAAGCTGAGGTTTTAAGCACTTTACTTGCTGGTCAATTAAAGAGTGAAGTTAGTATGGACAACTATACTACACTTATGGAGTCTCCTAAGTCTGCTTATTATAATGGTGAAACTTTTGACGGTCAAATAGTTTTAGGTCGTAAAGATGCAACCTTACAGCCTAAGCGCGTTGATTTGAAGATAGATGGTAGAAAATTAAGTGATAATCAGTATACTATCGAGGCAGGTCGAATTGTTTTAAAAGTGGGAGCAGGTTCTCCTGGAGATCATAAGATTACTGGAGCGTTATATTTTGATGAAGATGGAGAAGAAAAAGAAGTGAAGGTAGAGCAATCATTCGCAACTATTCCTAAGCCTAATTCTGCTACTATCGCTGCAGATAAGATGAACGTTGTTTATCGTGGTGTTCCTAATCCAATGACAATTTCCTTTGCAGGTGTATCTGGTAACAATGTAAATGCAAGCGCGCCTGGTTTAACTAGAAAATCTGGTGATAGCTATGTAATGAATCCTGGTTCAGGTACTTCAGTAAAAATTAACGTTACTGCAAAGCTTTCTACAGGTGAAACTGTTTCAGATTCTAAAGAATTCCGAAT
This sequence comes from uncultured Flavobacteriaceae bacterium, assembly GCA_964490235.1. Classification (GTDB taxonomy): domain Bacteria; phylum Bacteroidota; class Bacteroidia; order Flavobacteriales; family Flavobacteriaceae; genus Nonlabens. The sequence continues at coordinate 8,051 of CAZBCH010000033.1, forward strand.
TAAGAATTTACCACGCCCTACAGGTATGGTAAGTAAAGCATATGAAAACGTACGTAAGACACGTTCTAATCTTGCTATTTCTACTGTTTCTGCAGAGTTCTTAGATTTTGATTTTGACTTAACTCCTAGAGTAACAGGTTTCTTGTTCAAGGTTCCAGGACAGCCTTCTGTACCTGTTTCAGGAACTAAATTGAGTGGTACAGCGGTTAATGTATTGAATAAAGCTCGTAAAGGTGACTTAGTTCAATTCGCAAACATTAAAGCAGTACTACCTGGTGTTAATGTGAAAAGTGTCTCTGACGTAACTGTAGAAATTACAGACTAATTAATATTATAAATTCAAATTATGAATAAGATCATAGTTTTACTAGCAGCAGTTGTTCTATCAGGAACTGCTATTGCTCAAAACAATATCCTTAATGCAAAAAGCCCAGCCGAGTTTGGTACTAAAACCTCTGCTCAGTTGGATAATGATAACGACAAGCCATTACCATACGGTTTTGTGGGAGATCGTGATATCTTATGGCAACGTACGGTATGGGAAACTATCGATCTAGATGAACGTGTAAACTTTCCACTATATTATCCTGTTGATACTAACTATGTAGGTAAAGAACGTAGATCTTTGTATCATGTATTGACTGCAGCTGCAATGTCTGGAGACATTACTTTGTACGGTGATTCATATTTTAATGAAGCTCGTGAATTTTCAGACATTGAAAATACGTTGAAAAGTCAGAAAATTACTAATGCTGGAATTGATATCTTAAATGACAACGGAGTTATTCCTGAAGAAGGTGTAAAACCTCTAGATATTGATACTACATATAACATCCCTGGTTTTGATGAATACATTGAAACGAGAACAATAGGAGCTGATGATGTAAAGGAATATAGAATACGTGGTTTATGGTATTTTGATACACGTCAAAGTGAGTTAAGATACAGGTTATTGGGTATTTGTCCGGTAACACCAGATGTGAACTTCCCAGATGATCCTACGGGAGTAGAGTTGTTTTGGATTTATTATCCAGATGCAAGAGAGTTATTACACAATAATAAGGCGTTTAACACCTTGAATTCTGCTAGACCTATATCATTTGATCATATTTTAAACTCTAGAAGATTCAATGCACTTATTTATAAAATGGATAACGTACAAGGAGATAGATCTATTGATAGTTACATCGTTGATAATTCAATGATGCAATTGTTAGAATCTGATAGATTGAAAGAAATCGTCCGTAATTTTGAATTAGATATGTGGAATTACTAATTCCCTATATATTTTATAAAGAAAAGCTTCACGTGACGTGAAGCTTTTTTTATTTACATTGATCATGGTTTTATATTTATATTATTAAGCATATTGAAAACAAGCTTTGACATAATTATAGTTGGTTCTGGAATTGCCGGTTGTGCTCTTGCCTGGCAATGGCATTTAAACGGGAAATCCGTTCTATTAATAGGTGACGGTAAAAAGGGTTCTTCTGCCGTAGCAGCTGGTGTTTATAACCCAACCATTTTAAAACGGTTTACTGCGGTATGGAAAGCCGGTGAACAATTGGATTATCTTGATGATTTTTATCCGGTGATTGAGAAGCAAGTGCAATCAACTTTTTTGCATCCTATTGATATTTTAAGAAGGCTACATGATGAGCGTGAAGCTAAGACCTGGTATAAAAAATCTCAACGTCCAGAATTGGTGGATTTTATGTCGCATGATATTTTTAAGTATGAAAATAATGCTATAAACGCACCATATGACTACGGTAAAGTTAGTAGAACAGGCTGGGTAGATACTTTAGGTTACATTAAAGTAACTAAAGATTATTTTTTACGTCACGACAGTTTTGTAAATGAAGTTTTTGATTATCGTGAGTTAGAGCATTTTGAAGATCGAGTTAAGTATAAAACTTACTATGCTTCTAAGATTATTTTTTCTGAAGGCTTTAAAATGACAAAGAATCCCTTTTTTAAGAACCTTCCACTTCAAGGAAATAAGGGTGAAGTATTAACAATAAAAGTTCCAGGATTAGAATTAGATTACATTATTAAGTCTTCCGTTTTCTTGATGCCTTATATCGACGATCTATTTTGGGTAGGCGCTACTTATAATCGGGACGATCTATCTAATTTGCCAACTGAAGATGCTAAATCCTTTCTCACCTCTAGGTTAGAGCGATTTTTAAAGCTGCCTTATGAAATAGTAGGTCATAAGCACGGCATACGACCTACAACAAAGGATCGTAGACCATTTGTAGGTGCTCATAAAGATTTTCCTAATTATATGGTGTTTAACGGTATGGGAAGTCGCGCAGTTCTTATGGCTCCGTGGGCAGCAAAGCAGCTATTTGATTCTATTTATTATAGCTTGCCTTTAGATGAAGAAATTGATATCAATAGGTTTGAAAATTACTAAAATGCAATAATAAGAGTTTTGAATAATTCTTGTTAGTCAGCCTATGAATCGATTGCATTTACATTAAAGAAATATTGATAGTAAATCACATCTCCAGAGTATTTTAGAAATTTTGATTTCCTAAATCCTAATTCTTTTTAGCTTTCTCTTTGTTATAGTCCATAAAAATGTTAATCCAGATATTGCGACTGATGCGTATAACAATAGGTATGCTAAATATCGATATAAAAGAAATAACTAAAAAAATGTTCCATCTAGACAGATCGAGTATAAAATAAGTTATGGCAAATGCAATCATTGCAATGGCAACGCCTACACCATAACTTACATACATAGAACCGTAGAAAAAGCTAGGCTCAATTTTATATTTAGTATCACAGTGACTACACCTTTCTCTCATTTCCTGTGTTTTCTTAGGATTGTATAAATTACTACTGGTATACATAGATTCATTTTGACACACAGGACAAGTTCCTGTAAAAATGCTGTATAATTTAGTTCCTTTTAGCATGATAAAGCTTTAGTAATAGTCTGTAAAAACACATCTTTGCAAAGATACAAAACGACTATGCTCAACGTTCACGATTTACATGTTAGTTTCGGTGGAGAACCGTTATTTGAAGAGATTACCTTTAGACTTAATTCGGGCAACCGTGTAGGTCTTATTGGTAAAAATGGTGCTGGAAAATCCACACTTCTAAAAGTTATTTCAGGAGATATCGCCTATGATCAAGGTAACATTGCTATAGAAAAAGACATCAGCATAGGATTCTTGAGACAAGATATTGATTTTGAAAAAGGTCGTACTGTTTTGGAAGAAGCCTATACCGCTTTCGCGAAAGCGAGAACCATTGAATCTCAAATTGAGCAAATCAATCAAGAGCTAGCCACTAGAACAGATTATGAGACAGACTCCTATTCTAAGCTCATAGAAGATATAGGAGATTTAAATCACGAATATGAAATCATAGGTGGTTATCAATATAAAGGTGAAACAGAAAAAATATTAAAAGGTCTTGCCTTCAAGCCAGAGCAATTCAATAAATTAACAGACGAGCTTTCTGGTGGATGGCGCATGAGAATTGAGCTGGCTAAATTACTACTAGAAAAACACGACATTCTATTACTAGATGAGCCTACTAACCACCTCGATATTGACTCTATTCTTTGGTTAGAGTCTTTTTTACAAACCTATCCTGGTGCGGTAGTAATCGTAAGTCACGATAAAATGTTTCTAGATAATGTGACTAACCGCACAATCGAGATCAGTCTGGGACGCATATATGATTACCCAAAACCATATACCAAATTTCTTGCCTTAAGAGCTGAAATGCGAGAGCAACAAGAAGCCACTTTTAAAAATCAGCAAAAGGAAATAGAGCGTACTGAAAAGTTAATACAAAAATTCAAGGCCAAAGCTAGTAAAGCAACCATGGCACAGTCGCTTGTTAAAAAACTAGATCGCATGGATGTGGTAGAGATAGAGCAAACAGATAACGCTGCAATGAACATTAACTTTGCTACGTCTATCCAGCCAGGTAAAATAGTTTTAGATATTGAAAATGTTAGTAAATCCTATGGCGATAAAAAGGTTCTTGAAGGTGTAGGTCTTTCTCTAGAACGTGGGAAACGAGTGGCTTTTGTAGGTCAAAACGGTATGGGAAAATCAACTCTTGCAAAAATTATTGTAGGAGACGTAAAAGCTCAAGGAGAAGTACATCTAGGTCATAATGTTCAATTAGGATACTTTGCACAAAATCAAGCGGAATATCTAGATGGTGAGAAGACCGTCCTAGATACCATGCTAGACGCAGCAAGCGACAGCAATCGTGTTAAGGTAAGAGATATGTTAGGTTCATTTCTATTTAGAGGTGACGAGGCAGAGAAAAAGGTAAAAGTGTTAAGTGGAGGAGAACGTAATAGACTTGCATTATGTAAGCTCTTGCTACAGCCATTTAATGTCTTAATAATGGATGAACCTACTAACCACCTAGATATCCAGTCTAAAAACGTTCTGAAAGCCGCATTAGTTAAATTTGATGGCACTTTAATAGTTGTTTCTCATGATAGAGAATTCTTGCAGGGTCTTACAGAATTGGTTTACGAATTTCGTGATCACAAGTTAAATTTATATTTAGGTGATATCGATTACTATCTCGATCAAAGAAAGGCCGAGGATATGAGAGCCATAGAAAAGGTAGAAGTTGTTAAGGATGTTACGCTTTCGCGAAAGCGAGATCCTCAAAAACAACAACTTTCCTATGAAGATCAAAAAAAGCAAAAATCACTTAACAATCGTCTGTCAAAAGCAGAAGCTAAGATCAACGAGTTAGAGAAAACTATTTCAAAGTTAGATGCAGAACTTGCTGCTAATTATGATGAACTAGCCCAACAAGAAGGTTTCTTTGATAATTACCAGTCTAAAAAGAAAGAACTGGACGAATGGATGACAAAATGGGAAGATATCTCAGAAGAATTAGAAGGATTTAGTAGCTAGGTTTAAGTAATATTTAAGATTTAAAGTTTTAGACTTGACTAGTTTTGACGGTTGAATTATTTTAATTAATAACCATTAGAATGCGTAAAGTTGTATTATCTATTCTCGCTGTATTATTAATTTTGGGTGCATTATTCGGTGCCAAAATGATAGTTGATAGCAAGACCGCGCCAAAGCCTAAAGTCAAAAAGGATATAAAAATAGTATCTACTGATACAGTACAAAATGCTACCGTGCCTATTCTTATACCGGCAAATGGTAATCTAGAGGCAAAAAAGCGAGTAGAATTGTTTGCAGAGGTTACAGGTGTTTTTAGACCTACCGGTAAACTTTTTAGAACAGGGCAAAATTACCGTGCAGGTGAGACGATCATCCTAATAGATAATACAGAGTTCTATGCGCAAGTAAGAAGCTCCAGAAGTAACTTAAATAATCAAATTACGGCTTTAATGCCCGATTTGAGACTGGACTATCCAGATTCCTATCCACAATGGTTAAATTACTTAAACAATTTAAATACTGATCGTACTATTCCAGAACTTCCAGAGCCTAAAAATGACAAAGAAAAATACTTCATTACTGGTAGAAATATTTATACTACATATTACAATATTAAGAATCTTGAAAACCGTTTAACTAAATTTAGAATTAGAGCTCCGTTTGACGGTGTGTTAACAGAAGCGATGGTAAGCGAGGGAACTTTAGTACGTAACGGGCAGCAATTAGGTGAATTTATTCAAAGTGGTACTTTTGAAATGCAAGTTGCTGTAAGTGCAGATTTTTCAGATTTACTAGAAATAGGAAAGGAAGTAACTTTAAGTAATATTTCTGGTACTAAAAATTATACTGGTAAGGTGACACGCATTAATGGTAAGGTAGACCAGTCTACTCAAACCATAACAACGGTAATTGAAGTGTCCCATCCAGACCTTAAGGAAGGAATGTACCTTACGGCAAGTTTGGAGGCTCAAGAAATCGATAAAGCCATTTCCATAGACCGCAGTTTACTTCAAAATGGAAATCAAATTTTTACTGTTCAAGATGGGAAATTAGTGCTTATAGATGTAACACCGGTTCATTTTTCTGATAAAAACGTCGTTCTTAAAGATGTAGAAGATGGAACTGTAATGATTACAAAATCTGTTCCCGGTGCTTATGAAGGACTAATTGTAAAGACGGAACAACAAGCAAGAGCAGAAAAAGAAACGGCTCCTAACACTGCTGAATCAAAATAGGTTATGAGAAAAGTAATTGCTTATTTCATAAAACACCACGTTGCAGTAAATGTTGTTATTGCTGCTTTTGTGATTTTTGGAATTTTAGGAGTATTGTCATTAAAATCTTCCTTTTTCCCTTTAGTAGACTCTAAGATAATAACCATTAATGTGTTTTATCCAGGAGCATCACCTCAAGAAATTGAAGAAGGAGTAGTTCTTAAAATAGAAGATAATCTCAAAGGGATAGAAGGAATTGACCGTGTAACATCTGCTTCTAGAGAGAATTCGGGAACGATTACGGTAGAAATCATAAAGGGATATGATATTGACTTCATGCTTCTAGAAATTAAGAATGCGGTAGATCGAGTACCGTCATTTCCAGTAGGAATGGAACCTTTAATTGTAGCTAAGCAAGAAAATGCGAGACCGACCATAGTATTTTCCTTAAGTGGAAAAAATGTGCCGCTTAAAACTCTCAAACAATTAGCAAGAGATGTAGAAAATGATTTAAGAGGCATAGAAGGAATTTCTCAAATATCTATTGCAGGTTATCCAGATGAGGAAATAGAAATTGCCGTTAATGAAAATACCCTTTTAGGTTATAATCTAACTTTTCAAGAAGTAGCAGATGCTGTTGCTTCTTCTAATATTTTAACTACTGGTGGTAATATTAAAACAGACACTGAAGAGTATTTGATAAGAGCAAATAACCGCAGCTATTACGGTGATGAATTAAGTTTTGTACCGGTAAGAACGCTTGAAAATGGTTCTACGGTATACTTAAAAGATGTTGCGCAAATCAGAGACCGATTTTCTGAAACGCCTAATGCTTCTTATTTCAATGAAGAACGTTCTGTAAATATTACTGTTACAAGTACAAATTCTGAAGATTTAATAGGAAGTGCAGATAAAGTAAAAGAATATATTGAAGAATACAACCAGCGTTCAAGTAATGTAGAACTTAACGTCGTTAGAGACTTATCCATAACACTTAATCAGCGTACTGCATTGCTTACTGAGAATGCGATAGTAGGGATGCTGTTAGTTTTACTTTTTCTGTCCATTTTTTTAAATACAAGACTTGCTTTTTGGGTAGCCTTTGGACTGCCTATTGCATTTTTAGGAATGTTCATATTTGCTGGACAATTTGATGTTACAATAAACGTACTTTCTTTATTCGGAATGATTATCGTGATCGGTATTCTGGTAGATGACGGTATTGTAATTGCAGAGAATATTTACCAGCATTATGAAGATGGTAAAAGTCCAGTACAAGCAGCTATAGACGGAACTATGGAAGTAATTCCTCCTATTTTAAGCGCAATTATAACAACCATACTGGCTTTTTCTACCTTTTTATTTCTAGATGGTAGAATTGGTGAATTTTTTAGTGAAGTTTCTGTAATTGTGATATTAACACTTGTAGTATCATTAGTAGAAGCGCTAATTATCTTGCCTGCTCACCTGGCACATTCTAAAGCTTTAAAACCAAAGTCAGATCAACCTAAAAAAGGTATCGCAAGATTTTTTCAAAAAATGCGAGCTGTTAATGATTATGGAGATAAAGCTATGAACTGGATGCGCGATAAGCTTTATGCTCCAGCGTTGCGTTTTACGATAAAATATAAGTTACTAGCATTTGCATTTTTTCTATCGGCGTTGTTGCTTACCATAGGATCTGTACAAGGTGGAATTGTAGGTGTGACTCTTTTTCCTAGTATTTCAAGTGATCAAGTATCAGTTAATCTCTCGATGCCTAACGGTACTGCAGAAAGTATTACAGATTCTATTATCTCTTCTATTGAGGAAAAAGCAAAAATTGTAAATAAAGAACTTACCAAAGAATATCTTACAGATGAAAAATATGGAGATACTGTACAGCTTTTTGAAAATATCATTAAGGCTCAAACGTCTTCGTCATCGGCAAGTTTATCCATCAATTTATTACCAGGAGAAACAAGGCCAGAAGAATTAAAATCACCTATCGTAGCAAATCGTTTAAGAGAATTAGTAGGTAATGTACCTGGCGCTGAGACTTTGACTTTTGGATCTGGTGGAAACTTTGGAGGTAGCCCTGTAGCGGTCTCCTTATTAAGTAATGACATTAGTGAATTAAAAGCAGCAACAGAAGATTTTAAGGAGATCCTAAGTCGTAATCCATTACTCAAAGATATTGAGGATAACGATCCTGCGGGTATCAAAGAAATAAATCTAGAACTTAAAGAAAATGCGTTTGCATTAGGACTTA
>CAZBCH010000034.1:0-7987 GCA_964490235.1 uncultured Flavobacteriaceae bacterium
CATTTGCGTGGCAATGATTACGGGAATACGAGCTTTCTTAGCCTTTAGAACGAGCTGTTTTTGAATTAAAGGAACCTCGTGTGCTGGTATTTCTACACCTAGATCTCCACGAGCTACCATAAGCCCGTCGCAGTAAGCTACTATTTTATCAATATTTTCTACTGCTTCTGGTTTTTGAATGTTGGCAATAGTCGGAATTTTGTATTCTGAGTGTTCCTTAATTAATTGTTGCGGCTCAATAAGATCGCTACTATGACGTACAAAAGAGAGCGCCATCCAGTCTACTTGTAACTCACATGCAAATTTTGCATCTATAACATCTTTCTCAGTTAATGCTGGTAATGAAATATTAGTTTGAGGTAAGTTTACTCCTTTTTTAGAGCGTAATGGACCACCTTGAATTACCTTAGTTACAACGTCTTTCTCTCCATCAGTAGAGATAACTTCAAACATTAATTTCCCATCATCTAAAAGAATACGTTCGCCTGCTTTTACATCTCTAGGAAAGTGCTCATAATTCATATAAACACGCTCTGCAGTTCCTTTAAATGGTTCACCGGTAGAAATAGTTATACGATCACCAGGATTTACGACCACTTCTTCTTTCATCACACCTACTCGCAATTTAGGCCCTTGCAGATCTCCTAATATTCCAGTCGCAAAACCGTGTTCTTTATTTAAATCGCGTATCATTTCAACACGTTCTCTAACGGCATCATGATCAGCATGGGAGAAGTTGATTCTAAATACGTTTACGCCAGCTTTCATCATATCAAGCAGAACTTCTTTTTTTGAAGTAGCAGGACCTAGGGTTGCGACGATTTTAGTTTTTTTAGTGTTTGGCATTATTCAAATATTAAATAATCTTGTTGTTTAATTTTAAAAGTGTCTACTTGATAAACACTTATAACTTGGGGTATTTCCCCTATAGAATTTAGTAGCTTTTTAAGTGGAAAAAATTCTTCATCTTTTTCAATTTTTAATAAAAAATCTACGGTTCCATATTCTTTAATCAATACTGTTTTTACTTTAACAGACTCATCGTTATCAAATAAACCTGTCATTGTCGGTTGATGAGTTGCTATTCCCCAATATTTGTTTGGCACTAAATAAAAGGGTGCATTTTGCTCATAGTCAAAGTGTTTGTACACAGGATAATTTGCCTTGTACGCAGGATGAGATATATCTTGATCTCTAATACTTCTACTAAAACTTTTTTGCAGATACTTATTCAAAAGATAAGCCATTCTATAAGGTTCTAAAGTAGAATGTATTGCAATTAAGATATATGGCTCTTCTTCTAATTCCCAGTCTGTTAATTTGTGAATAGCCACTCCTTATCTCTTTAACCTTGCTAATTTAAGAAGACTAAGAGCAATCTCGTTGCGCATTAACTTTAAATAAAGGTAAATATTTACGAAAACGATAGTAGTTTGTGCAATAATATGGCAATACCATAATTTCACTCATGCATTACAACGGTATATTAAGTGAAGAGAATAAAAAGTAGATGTACTAAAATTTATCTTGAAGGGCAAAATAAGCTCTCTTACTTGCCTTTTCTTCTGCTTTTTTCTTAGAAGTGGCTCTAGCCTTAGAAATAACTTTTTTATCTATCGTAAGCTTTACTGAGAAGTGTTTCACATCATCAGCACCAGAATCTTCATATGTGTTGTAGTCAAATTTCTTTTTGTGCTTTTGACACCACTCGATAAGTAGACTTTTATAGGAAATCACTTTTCCTTCTAGCTTCTCAATATCAACGTATGGTTCTACTACTTTTTTACAGATAAACTTTTTACAGGTAACGTAACCTCTATCTAAATAAACTGCTCCTACAAGAGCTTCAAAAAGGTTCCCATGGATATTGGCACCAAAGTTACGCGTCGGCACCTGAGTTTTTGCATATTTAATAAGACCAAAATCTTGACCTAACTCATTTAAATGCTCGCGACTTACAATTTTAGATCGCATTTTTGTCAAATACCCTTCATCACCGCTAGGCACTTCATTAAAAATATATTCGGCAATGACAGCTCCAAGTATCGCATCACCTAAAAATTCTAGTCGCTCATAACTTTGCGGAAATCCAACATCTGTTTTTAAACCCATAGATTTATGGGTAAAAGCAGTCTCATAAAGACAAATATCTTTAGGTTTCAGTCCTGTTATATTTTTAATGGCATTTGATAGTTCCTCGTTAGTATGAACAGTACTGCGAGATTTGAATATTTTACGAATTCTATTCATAGGAACTTAAAGACCTAATTAGATCTTCCTAAAAGCGATACAACAGTTATGACCACCAAAACCGAAAGTGTTACTCAAAGCAACATTTACCTCGCGTTTTTCAGGTTTATTAAGTACTAGTCGTAAAGAAGGATCAATATTTTCATCTACCGTCGTATGGTTAATTGTAGGAGGCACGATACCTTCATTAATTGCCATAACACTAGCAATAGACTCTATAGCTCCAGCGGCACCTAAAAGATGGCCTGTCATGGATTTAGTAGAGTTAATACTGATATTAGGTGCGTGATCACCAAAGACCGCTTTAATGGCTTTTAACTCAGCAACATCACCTAGTGGTGTAGACGTTCCATGAGTATTAATGTGATCTACATCTTCAGGGTTGATACCTGCATTTTGTAATGTGTTTTTCATAACCGCAATAACTCCACGTCCTTCTGGATCAGGTGCAGTAATGTGATATGCATCACTAGAAAAACCACCGCCTATAACTTCGGCATAGATTTTTGCTCCACGAGCTTTGGCATATTCATAATCTTCTAGTACCAGAGCTCCTGCTCCTTCTCCTAGAACAAAACCATCACGTGTCGCATCAAATGGACGACTTGCGGTTTCTGGACTTTCATTTCGAGTAGATAGCGCGTGCATTGCGTTAAATCCACCCATTCCGGCTTGTGCAACAGCGGCTTCAGAGCCACCAGTTACAATCACATCGCAATGACCTAGTCTTATATAGTTAACTGCATCCAGCATCGCGTTTGCGCTAGAAGCACAAGCAGATACCGTCGTATAATTAGGCCCCATAAAACCATATTTAATGGAAATATGCGCCGGCGCTATATCTGCAATCATTTTAGGTATAAAGAAAGGGTTAAAACGCGGCACGCCATTTCCAGCTGCAAATGATTTTACCTCTTCCTGAAAAGTTTCTAGACCACCTATTCCTGCACCCCATATTACACCTACTCTATATTTATCTATAGATTCTAGGTCTAATCCAGAGTCTGCTATTGCTTCATCACCTGCCACCAGTGCATACTGGGCAAATCGATCCATGCGTCTAGCTTCCTTGCGGTCTATAAAATCAGTAACATTAAAGTTCTTGATCTCGCAAGCGAATTTTGTCTTAAAATGTTCTGTATCAAAATACGTGATAGGAGCACAACCGCTCTTACCAGCTTTTAATGCTTCCCAATATTCCTCTAGGTTATTCCCTATAGGAGTAAGGGCACCCATTCCTGTAATGACAACTCGCTTTAATTCCATGTGTAAATTAAGTTTATACTTAAAAGAGCTTAAAAATACCTTTAAAAAATCAATATAATGATTCTTAAGATATTTTTAAGCTCAGAATAGTATTACGCTTTTGCTTCTTCGATGTATGAAACAGCTTGACCTACAGTTGCGATGTTCTCTGCCTGATCGTCTGGGATCTGGATATCAAATTCCTTTTCAAATTCCATGATCAACTCAACTGTATCGAGTGAATCTGCGCCTAAGTCGTTTGTGAAGCTCGCTTCTGTTACAACTTCGTTCTCGTCAACACCTAATTTGTCTACGATAATTGCTTTTACTCTTGATGCAATGTCTGACATAATAATCTAATTTTAATTTTAAATGAATCGCAAAAATAACAAACTTTGGGTTAAAACCACGTTTTAGTCATTTGAGTTAACTTGCAATTTCATTTATTTTTATTTAATTAACTAACTCACTCGAGGCTTAGCAACAAGCCTGCCATAAATTTTTATGAAGAAAATAGTAATTTTAGCTAGCGGTAATGGTACTAATGCTCAGGCAATTATAGATAAATATAACAGTTCTAATGAGGTGCAAATTTCTTTGGTTTTATCTAATAAATCTCAAGCATATGTGTTAGAAAGAGCACGTCTAGCTGGTATTCCTGCTTTAAGTTTTAATAGGTACGCTTTCGCGAAAGCGGGACAAATACAATCAATTTTAAATCTGGAACAGCCTGATTTGATCGTTTTGGCAGGATTTTTATGGAAAATCCCAAGCTTTTTAATTGAAGATCATCCTGATAAAATTATTAACATTCATCCTGCTTTATTACCTAAATATGGCGGCAAGGGAATGTACGGTATGAATGTACATCGATCAGTTATTGAAAATAAAGAGCAAAAAAGCGGTATTACCATTCATTATGTAAATGAAAATTATGATGAAGGCGCAATTATCAAACAAGCTACTTGTCAAATTGATCAAAATGACACTGCCGAAGACCTTGCGGCTAAAATTCATAAATTAGAACATGAGCATTACCCTACAGTCATTGCTGAACTTTTAAAATAATGGATCAAGTACATATTTATACAGACGGTTCTTCTAGAGGTAATCCTGGACCAGGTGGCTATGGCATTGTCATGATTGCGGTGGGGAAAAATTTTAAAAAAGAATTTTCTCAAGGCTATCGTAAAACGACTAACAATCGTATGGAACTACTAGCGGTTATTGAAGCATTAGAAAAAATCAAACCAGATCATAAAGTTGCCATTACCGTTTTTACCGATAGCCGTTATGTGAGCGATGCGGTAAATAAAAACTGGATTGCTGGATGGATCAAGCGCAAGTGGAAAAACGTCAAGAATCCAGATTTGTGGAAAAGGTTTATTAAAATCTACAATCGTACACAACCTAAATTGCAATGGGTAAAAGGTCATAACGATCACCCTATTAATGAAAGGTGTGATGCGCTTGCTGTAAATGCAGCACTAGATCAGAGTAAACACCTTGTGGATGAAGGTTTTGAAACGGCAGAAAAAGGCTTGTTTTAAAGAATACAATTCGAAAATTAACATATTAGTTAAAAAACATTACATGAAAAATAAGCTTCCATTATTTCTACTAATCTTTTTTACAAGCATATTATTCATCGATGCACAAAATAACTACGGTATCGCATTTGATAAAGATGAAAATCCAGATAATTGCTCTAATTACAACCGTATGATGAGCACCAAAGCAAAAGAAATAGGCTTTAATATAGAGCGACAAGGCAATTCTCTTTACTTAAGAGTTACTGATAAAAAATGGTTTGAATCTGTTCTTAAAAATAAAACCGATGGAATTGCTATAGACGTTATCCCTAGAGATAATTATTTATGCGGTGTAGAGTTACCAGACACTCAAATAAGAGGTACTTTATTAAAACCTATTTACAAAGGAAAACTCCTTCAAGGATTAAAGAAAAAAGGATCTAATTCATGGCTAACTCTAGTAGGTAGAGTGCCCGTAGAATTGATAGACAAAGATCTAGAATTCAATATTCTATTTTTAGGAAATAAAACCATGTGTGGATACTATAACATTTATAATCTAGAATCTTATCCGTGGAACTTACTGGATATGGGAATGTATCTGGACGAGTTAAAATATAAAAATGACGGTGAAATTGCTGAAGTAGAAACCACCAAACAAAAGTTTAAAACTTTAAAATTTACAATTCCTTTTGAAAAGAATAAATCTCAATATTATCCAGAAGATGTAAAACCTATTTATGATTCTTTAAATCTTACCGATTACAAAATTTCTAAAATAAAGATCAATGCCTATGCATCTGTAGAAGGAAGTAAGGAAATCAATGAAAGGCTTCAAAAAGAAAGGGGAAACAGTATCGTAGCTTCCCTAAAATCATATACAAAGGACAATGTTACTACCGAAGTCGTGACTTCTGAGAACTGGGCAGAGTTTTTTGAATCCATTCAAGACACAGAAAACGCAATTCTTGCTCAGCTTTCTAAGCAAGAAATAAAACAAAAGCTCGTTGGAAGTTTAAGCACAAAGTTAGAACCTATCCTTGCTCAACATAGAAAAGGAATCGTGACGATTGAACTCTCTAAAATAGTGCGCTACAAAGGAATGAGTAATCAAGAGTTAGTAAACACTTTTAATACGACTCTTAAGAAAGGAGATTTTGAAAACGCTATGATACTTCAAAAAGCTCTTTTTGATAGAGCATTAAAAGCTGCTGACCCTAGTTTACTTGCTAAAATGGAAATTCCTCAACAAGAAAAATATGCAGTTTTTAATAATAACAAAGCTGTTTTTGGATATTATCAAGATGCCAGTCAGGCGCTTGTTGCAAAGCGAGAACTAGAAGAAGTACTTGAAGTAGCTCCTAAAAACAAGAAAGTAAGGTATAACATCACTGCGATTGATATCTATTTGTATCGATACGATTTTGAAGGAATTGAAGAAAGAGATCTTAAGGTGCAAATAAGAGGTTTAAAAAAGTATGGAATCAATAATAAATTGATTTTGCGCATGCTTACTAATATGGATATTATAAAAGCAGAGAAAAAACGTAGAGAAAAGAAATACAAAGAAAAGGATGCTGCTGTAAAATCTATAAAAAATACGTATCAACTAATTGATCTTTCAAATGCCGACTATTTAAGTCTAGCCCAGTTTCTTACTTATTACGATAATGTAGAAAGTTCAAAAACATTGCTTTATCCAGTTGTAAGTAAGGTAGATGCAAATGAGGATCTTCTTTTTTACTACATCAATCAAACCATTGTAAGTAATACCATGGTAGCACAAAATGATTATCGCGTTATCTTAAGTAATGCCTATGGTCAGAATCCAGAGCGGTTTTGTCAATTATTTAATGCTAGCACGGAAAATGGTGTTACTTTTCAACTAGTTGAAAATGATTATTTACGTCGTAATTATTGTGAGAATTGTAGAGATTAAAAGTTAATTCCGCTTTCGCGAAAGCAACACAGATCAACCTTCATACTTCTTTAACAACATAAATTTTACCAAAACATAATCATAGCTTACTTTTGCTTATTCAAATCTATTCTAAATAAGAATGAGTAACACCATTGCACATCTTAAACGTGGGGAAACAGCGATTATCAAAGAATTTGATGAAATCGACGTTCCTTTAAAATTACTTGAAATGGGATGTTTGCCTGGTAATCGTGTTACCATGATGCAATCTGCTCCTTTTAAAGATCCTATTTATCTTAATATAAATGGAACACATCTAGCCATAAGAAGGGAGACAGCAGTGAAAATAAGCGTAGAGCGATATGGGTAAATCAATTAATGTTTCCCTTATAGGTAATCCTAATACTGGTAAAACCTCGCTTTTTAATAGACTAACTGGTTTAAATCAACAAGTAGGAAACTATCCTGGTATTACCGTAGAAAAAAAAGAAGGAATCTGTAAACTAGATCGTGGTCTTAAAGCTCATATTCTAGATTTACCTGGTACCTATAGTTTAAATACTACCTCAATAGATGAGAGCATTGTGGTCGAGACACTTCTCAATAGAAATTCAAAAGACTTTCCAGATGTTGCCGTAGTAGTGTCTGACATTGAGAATCTAAAAAGAAACCTTCTTGTTTTTACTCAGATTAAAGATCTTGAAATCCCAACGATTCTAGTCATTAACATGGCAGATCGTATGGAGCGCAAAGCGATTTCTCTAGATATTGATTTGATGCAAAAAGAACTCAATACCAGTGTTGTTCTAGTAAGTGCTCGTAAAAACCAAGGAATAGACGATTTAAAAAAAGCAATTGCAAATTACAAACAGCTCACAACAGAGCCTTGTATGAATGCATCCGTAATCGATACAGAATACTTTAACACATTAAGAAAAACATATCCTAAACAGCTGGTTTATAAATTATGGCTGGTTATCACACAAGATGTAAACTTTGGGAAACTAGACCGCAATAGAGAAATAGAAGACTTAAAAAA
>CAZBCH010000035.1:0-14543 GCA_964490235.1 uncultured Flavobacteriaceae bacterium
AAAATAAAGAGCGATAAACTAAAGCATTTTTATATATTTGACATCTATACCAAAATTATACACATGAAAACTACTTATTTCTCTTTATTTGCTTTATTCTTAATAAGCATCACAGCAACAGCTCAAGACTTTTCCTACGGTGCCATAGGTGGCGTTAACTTCTCAAAAATTGATAATTTTGGCTCTGGTGAGAATGGTCTATTTGAAAATGCTCGATTAGGTTTTCACATAGGAGCGGTAGCCGAATTACCTTTTGCTGAAAAATGGTCTTATGAAGCAAGTCTACTATATTCTGTAGAAGGAGAAGAATTTGAAACAGCTGGCGTTAATTCAGACGTGAGACTTCAGTATATTAATGTTCCTTTTCAATTCAAATATTATGCTTATAAAAATCTAAGCATACACTTTGGACCACAAATAGGTTTTTTACTTAAAGGAGAATTCTCTATTGATGATGCAGATTATGAAGAAATTGAAGATACGGTAAACACAAATTTTGCAGGAACCTTTGGTTTAGGATACGACTTGAGAGAGTATAACTTATACCTTAAAGGAACGCTTACTTATGGATTTTCTGATATTATAGATAATGTTACCGATGGAGAAGATAGAAGCCAGCTTCCTGGAACAGTGCACCTTTCTGTAGGATATAAGTTCTAATAGTAACACAATCATTAAATAATAAAAAAGCGCTCTTCAGAGCGCTTTTTTTATGTTTATTTTTAAAATTAATTTTTAAATGAATAAAATGAAAGAATTTCTGTTATCAATAATCATCATACCCTTATTATCTGTCACAAGTGTTAATGCACAAGATCAATTTATTGGTAAGTGGAAAGGAAATGATGGCAGCCAGATAGGATTTATTGAGTTTGATGAAGATGGTTATGTTACCTTACGAATAGGCGATCAAATAATGGGAGGTAAAGAATTCATTCTCAAAGGTGAAAAAGGCAACGCAACTTATAAAATAGATGTTGACAAAGACCCCATTGAGGTAGACCTAATAATGACAAAATTAGAGTCTGGTGAGCAAAAGAAATTGCTATGTATAGCGCAATTTAAAAATGATAATGAAATGGAATTTGCGATGAGTTTCAATAATCAACGTCCTACTGAGTTTACAGAAGAAAACGCTATTACTCTTAAACGAGAATGATAGTCAATTTTAGCAACGTGTAAAGTATTCTAACTATATCATCAAAACATCCCTATTAAAATTTAAGTTTTAATAGGGATGTTTTGTTGTCTGTATAATGGATTATAATTCCATCCTTTTAAGTTCAGTATAATTACGTTTTAATCGATTCAATAAGATACCGTAAATAAGTAAATAGATAAGGTACATAACGATACATATCACCAGAAAGATTACAAAAGAAACACCTAAAAAGATAAAATACATAGCCGTTTCTTGACCTGCCATTTCTTGTTTATTCATTAAGGCTACAATCTGTGGATCATTAGGAATTACTAATGTCATACCTATCATTCCTACCACCATAATATAAATAAGATTGTACCAGATATACCATTTCATAGTGCGTCTGGTTTTTAAGATATTCTTCATAAGAGATCTTGTAGGTTGTGCTACAGATATATTCTTATAATTCTTATAAAATAAGTAAATAAAACCTATTATGACTAGATAGTGTACAACAGATGTGCCATAGTAAAACGGCTCGCCCATTAAACCTATCACATCAATTTCACTACTTTTATTATAAAAATGAGAAAATATGCCTAATAAAATGAATACAACAAACTCAATCATCGCAATAATGAATAACCACTTTACGATTCCAGTAGATTTATGAGCAAGTAATCCTTGCAATTGCTCTGTAGAAAATTGTGGCGTATCGCTAGTTTGCGATTTCCAGTTCTTTTTAAGTATATCTAATTGATCCATGGCTTTATGGATTTATAATTTTAGTTAATTTAGTTTTGATTCTGTTCATCTTCACTCTCGCATTTACTTCTGTAATACCCATTGTTTCGGCTATTTCTCTATAATTTTTATCTTCTAGATATAAAAAAACTAAAGCTTTTTCTATATCATTAAGTTGCTTTACGGCACCATAGAGTAAAGTAAGCTGTTCCATTTGCTCATCATCCTCTTGCTGGTCTTCAATTTTAAATTGAACAGTATCATAATCCTGAGTCTTTACTCTTCTAGAAGATTTGCGGTATAAAGTAATTGCTGTGTTTAAGGCAACCCTATACATCCAGGTGCTAAATTTTGAATCTCCTCTAAATTTTGGATATGCTCGCCATAGCTGCACAGTCACTTCTTGAAATAAATCATTGTGCGCATGTTGATCATTAGTATATAGTCTACATATTTTATGGACTATATTCTGATTTTCATTTAACTGTTTAACAAATTCTGCTTCGAGTTGTTTACTCACTTTTTAATGGAATGGTTATTTAATAAGTCATCGGTTTTTTAGAAATGTTACATAACTTAGAAAAGATTGTTAACTACTCGATAATTCATCGTGTTAAATTTATATTTGTTAAAAGCAATCCAATGAATATACCGCAGTCTGATCTACCTAGAGTTATAATTGTGGGCGGTGGTTTTGGTGGTATCACGCTTTCGCGAAAGCTGACCAATCAAAAATATCAAGTCGTACTTATAGATCGTCATAATTATCATAATTTCCAGCCATTAATGTATCAGGTTGCTACCAGTGGTCTAGAACCTGATTCTATTGCCTTTCCTTTACGTGGGCTAGTAGAAGATCGTAAGAATTTTATTTTCAGACTGGCTGAAGTGGAGTCTGTTGAGCCTGTTCTTAAAAAGCTCAAAACGTCCATAGGAGAGGTTTCTTATGATTATCTAGTTCTTGCCACAGGAACTAAAACGAACTTTTTTGGTAATAAGGATTTAGAAAAAGCGTCTTTAAAAATGAAAAGTGTTCCTCAAGCGCTCAATATAAGAAGTTATATGCTTCAAAATCTTGAGAAAGCAACACTTACTAGCGATGTAGAAGAGCAAAAAAAATTAATGCGCATCGTACTTTCTGGTGCTGGACCTACTGGAGCAGAACTTGCCGGTGCCTTTGCCGAGTTTAAAAACGGCGTTTTACCTAATGATTATCCCGATCTCAATCCAGATCATATGGAAATTCATCTCCTCGACGGTTCAGATAGAGTGCTAGCAAGTATGAGTAAAAAAGCCTCTCAAAAGGCAGAAAAGTACTTAAAACAGTTAGGTGTAAATGTCCATCTTAATGTGATGGTAAAGGATTATAAAGACGATACTGTAATTACTAATACAGATTTGAGATTACAAGCCCTAACCTTTATATGGAGTGCAGGTGTTATAGGTAGTCCAGTAGCAGGAATACGAGATGAAAGTGTTGATCAAAAGTCACAGCGTCTCTTAGTTGACAGGATGAATAGAGTAGAAGGTTATGAAGATCTATTTGCAATAGGTGATATAGCTTTAATGAAGACACCAGATTTTCCAGAAGGTCATCCACAGGTAGCGCAACCAGCGATCCAACAAGGAAAATTATTGATCAAAAACTTTAAAAGACTTCTAGAAAATAAGCCTCTCAAAGAATTTAGTTATTTTGATAAAGGAAGTATGGCTACCATAGGTAGAAATAGAGCGGTTGCAGATATAAAATCTTTTACGCTAGGTGGCTTTCTTGCCTGGATCTCATGGCTAGGTGTACACCTTTATTTCTTAGTAGGTGTAAGAAATAGATTGGTGGTCTTTCTCAACTGGATTTACAATTACTTTAATTATGATAGAGCAGCTCGATTAATCATTAGACCTTATAAAAGGAAGTGAAGTTAGACTCAGTGACTGTTTTTAGTTAGTAGATAGCTTTGCAAAATGCTGCGATTATAAACCTACTTTACCGTACAATAGAGACATATATTAATACTAAAATGCTCTTTAAATAAGTACCGCTTTCTTACCTTTGTAGAACTTAATTATTTTATAAAAATCAACTCTTATGAGTAAGTATGATGTTGCAGTAATAGGATCAGGACCTGGTGGATATGTAGCCGCAATTAGATGTGCACAACTAGGTATGAAAACTGCTATTATTGAAAAATATAACACTTTAGGTGGTACCTGTCTTAATGTAGGATGTATTCCATCTAAAGCACTTTTAGACTCTTCACATCATTATGATGATGCAATGAAACATTTTGAAGAGCATGGTATCGAGATTCCTGGAGAGATAAAGATCAATTTTGAAAAAATGATCGCTCGTAAAAAACAAGTTGTTGATACGACTTGTGCTGGAATTGATTTTTTAATGAAAAAAAATGAGGTAGATGTTTACACAGGAATGGGTTCTTTTGTAGATGCTACACATATAAAAATTGATGGAGAAACGTCTCAAACTATTGAAGCGACAAATACCATCATAGCTACAGGTTCAAAGCCTGGATCTCTTCCATTCATAACTTTGGATAAGGAAAGAGTGATAACCTCTACAGAAGCACTTTCTTTAAAAGAAATTCCTAAACATTTGATCGTTATAGGTGGTGGCGTTATAGGTCTGGAATTAGGTCAGGTGTATAAAAGATTAGGAGCAGAAGTAACTGTCATAGAATATATGGATCGTATTACTCCAGCAATGGATAAAGTACTTTCTAAAGAATTAATGAAAGTTCTTAAAAAGCAAAAAGTAAAGTTTCACTTATCTCACGCTGTGAATAAAGTAGAGCGCAATGGTGATACGGTTACTGTCACTGCAAAAAACAAAAAAGGTGAAGAAGTAACCTTTGAAGGTGATTACTGTCTAGTTTCTGTAGGAAGACGTCCTTATACAGATAAATTGAACGCAACTGCAGCAGGTGTAAAAATAAATGAACGTGGTCAGGTTGAGGTAAATGAGCACATGCAAACTAATATTCCTAACATCTATGCTATAGGAGATGTAGTACGTGGAATAATGCTAGCTCATAAGGCTGAGGAAGAAGGCGTATTTGTGGCAGAAACAATAGCTGGTCAAAAACCTCACATTAATTATAATTTAATTCCTAATGTAGTTTACACATGGCCAGAAGTTGCCAGCGTAGGTAAAACCGAAGAAGAATTAAAAGAAGCAGGAATTGAATTTAAGGCAGGATCTTTCCCTATGCGCGCATTAGGTAGATCTCGCGCCTCTGGAGATATAGACGGACTTATAAAAATACTAGCAGATAAATCTACTGACGAAGTATTAGGTGTTCATATGATCGGCGCCCGCGCAGCAGATCTTATCGCAGAAGCAGTAACAGCTATGGAATTTAGAGCAAGTGCAGAAGATATTGCAAGAATGTCGCACGCTCACCCTACTTATTCTGAAGCTGTTAAAGAAGCAGCTCTTGCAGCTACAGGTGATAGAGCTCTTCACGTGTAGATTTCAATTATATAATATATTCAAGACCGATTTTCAATTTTTTGAAAATCGGTTTTTGTTTGCAATCAATTTTCTTTGAACTGTTAACATTTCATTTACATCTTCTATTTAAGTTCCTTACGTATCTTAAGCAACTAACAATACTTTATACATGCAAAAAGAATATCGAGTTCCCGCTTTCGCGAAAGCGTTTTTAACAACAGCATTCTTCTTTATTTCACAATTTTTACTCGCTCATACCATCACTGGTTTTGTAAAAGATGAATTAGGTAGGCCGCTTAAAGATGTTTACATATTACACCTAGAATCAGGAAACCACACACATACCAATGCTAAGGGGTATTTCTCAATGGAGAATGTGGATAAAGATGACGAATTAAGGTTTTCTCACATAGGTTATGAACCTGCTTCTGTTATAGTGACAAATGAAAAAGACGTCTTACAAATTATATTAAAACAAGCCTCACTTGATTTAGATGCCATCACTATAAGTAATGATGTAGAAACTTTAAATGTACTCGCTAATGTTGATTTAAAAATCAATCCAGTAACCTCTTCACAGGAATTATTAAGAACAGTTCCAGGTTTATTTATAGGTCAACATGCTGGTGGTGGTAAAGCAGAACAAATTTTCTTAAGAGGTTTTGACATAGATCATGGTACCGATATAGCCATTAATGTTGATGGGATGCCTGTTAATATGGTTTCTCATGCTCATGGTCAAGGATATGCAGACCTTCATTTTGTCATTCCAGAAACCATCAATAATATCTCTTATGGTGTAGGAAGCTATGATGAAACAGTAGGGAATTTTGCTACAGCCGGGCATGTAGATTTCAGAACTAAAAATTACTTAGATAAAAGTCAAATAACTTTTGAGATAGGAGATTTCAATTACCAGCGTTATCTAGGGCTAGCGCAATTAATAGATAACTCACATACTACTGCTTATGTGGCTACAGAATATCTCACGTTTGATGGTCCATTTGAAAGTCCACAGAATTTTGATAGAATTAATCTCTTTGGTAAACTGCAACATACTGCAGATAATGGCAATCGATTTAGTATGAGTGTTTCTCATTTTGACAGTGAATGGGACGCAAGTGGTCAGATACCTCAAAGGGCAGTTGATCGTGGCATCATAAGTAGATTTGGCGCTATAGATGATACAGAAGGTGGTGAAACATCTAGAACAAATTTGGTTCTTAATTATGATATGGACGTAAGCGATAAAGAAGAGTTACAAACCACTTTATTTTATTCACACTATGATTTTCTGCTGTTTTCTAATTTTACTTTTTTCCTAGAAGATCCTATAAACGGAGATCAAATTAAACAGCAAGAGTCGCGAGATATGGTAGGCTTTAAGGCAAACTACAAATACAAAACAAAACTTGCAGGAAATCGGTTTAACATAAAAGCTGGTATCGGTTTACGTAATGATAGAACTAACTCCTCAGGTTTATCTAGAACATTGAATAGAAGAGAGACACTTGAAAATATACAGTTAGGTGACATAAATGAAACAAATGCTTCTGGTTTTGTAGGAGCAGAGTGGTTTCTAGATCGATTACTAATTGATGTAGGAGTACGATTTGAAAGATTTAAGGTTAATTATAAAGATGCACTGGCAGCTACTTATGATACGCAATCACAAACGGCCGACGCTTTACTTCCTAAACTAAATTTTAATTACGAGGTAAATGACAATTTAAAGATTTATCTTAAAAATGGAGTAGGATTGCATAGTAATGACACAAGAGTGGTATTAGAAAATAGTGCGGATAAAATTTTACCTAAATCCTATGGAAGTGATCTAGGGTCTATATGGAAAGTAAGTGATAAACTAGTTTTAAATAGTGCCTTGTGGTACCTTTTTTTAGAGCAAGAATTTGTCTACGTAGGTGATGCTGGAATCGTAGAACCTAGTGGTAAGACACAACGTTATGGTTTTGATCTAGGTTTTAAATACCAGTTGTCTCCATATTTGTTTTTAGATGCCAATTTTAACTATGCGCACGCAAGAGCGATTGATGAACCAGATGGTATGGATTTCATACCTCTTGCGCCAGAATTTACAACTATAGGTGGAATAAGTTTAAAAAATTATAAAAAATTCAATGCTGGAATAAGGTATCGTTATATAGGAGATCGTGCTGCAAATGAAGATAACTCCATAGTAGCTGAAGGCTATTTTGTAACAGACTTTAATGTGAATTATGATTTGACAAATAATCTAAGATTAGGAATGGCTGTTCAAAATCTATTTGATATAGAATGGAATGAAACACAGTTTGCCACAGAATCAAGACTTGCAAATGAATCGCAATCTGTAGAAGAAATACATTTCACACCAGGAACACCATTTTTTATACGCGGTACTTTACAATATTCATTTTAAAAATAAATGGTTATTTAAACTGCTTTTTTTAGTAAAAATAGCAGGTTGCTTTCTTCACAAATCTTACCTTTGAGTTGAAATGAAGGAAAGAAAAATTTATTCTTTTGATATTAAAAAGCCGGCAGTTTTTAAAAATAAACTGCTGGCTTTTTATGCTTCAGAACAGCATCTTATATACCTAGAGAGTAATCAAGGAAATTTAAAATATAATTCTTATTCCACACTTATAGCGGTAGGAGCGATTGATTATATAAAATCTAATGCAGGCAATGCCTTTAATAAACTTGAATCTTTTAGAAGAGAGTATAACGATTGGATGTTTGGTTTTTTAGGATATGATCTTAAAAATGAATTGGAAAAATTAGATAGCGCACAACAAGACATTACTGCGTTTCCAGATTTATACTTTTTTGTACCAGAGTTAGTCTTTGAATTCACAAAATCTCAGGTTAAACTTCACAGTTATATAACTTCACAACTAGCAGCAAATAAAATTATAGACCGAATAGAAAACTGTCCTATTCCTGTTGATGCTAATATGCCTGTAGGTGCTCCATTAATTGCGCGAGATTCAAAGAAAGCCTATCTTGAAAAAGTGCAACAATTTTTAAATCATATTCAACGCGGTGATATTTATGAAGCAAATTTTTGCACACAGTTTTATGCACAAGACTCACTATTGAATTCTCTACTTGCATTTAAGGATCTCAACGAAATTAGTGAACCGCCTTTTGCTGTTTATTCGCGATTAGGACCTTTTCATGTTATGAGTGCGAGTCCAGAGAGGTATTTAAAAAAGCAAGGAAAGAAACTCATATCACAACCTATTAAAGGAACAGCAAAAAGATCTTTCCATATTATTGAGGATGATATATTAAAGGATAAATTGTACCGTGATCCTAAAGAAAGATCAGAAAATGTCATGATTGTGGATCTAGTTAGAAATGATCTATCAAAAACAGCAGTAAAGGGTAGCGTTGCGGTTGAAGAACTATATGGAATTTATACCTTTAAGCAAGTCCACCAGATGATCAGTACAGTTGTCTCTGAGCTAGAAGAAGAATTTACAGCAATAGATGCTATTAAAAGTACCTTTCCTATGGGAAGTATGACTGGAGCACCTAAGATAAGTGCTATGGAAATCATAGAACAAAATGAATCATTTAAAAGAGGATTATACAGCGGTGCAATAGGCTATTTTACACCAGATGATGATTTTGACTTTAACGTTGTGATTAGAACCATCTTATATAATGAAGAAAAACGTACACTTACTTTTTCAGTAGGTAGTGCTATTACGGCAGCAGCTACTCCAGAAAAGGAATATGAAGAATGTATGTTAAAGGCAAAAGCTCTTTTTGAGGTTCTTGCAAAACAAGGATTTAAATTTCAAGATCAATCTTAATGCTAGAGAAGTTTAAGGAACATATCACAACTAACTTTCCTGAGATTCTTTCCAGCAATATTGCTGTGGCTTGCAGTGGTGGAAAGGATAGTGTTGTGTTGGTCCATCTATTACAAGCTTGTAAGCTCAAATTTGATCTTATCCACTGTAATTTTAATTTAAGAGGTGTTGAAAGCGATCAAGATCAGTATTTTGTAGAAGCGCTTGCATCACGTTTTAAATGTGAAATACACATTACAAATTTTGATACACTTAAAATTGCTGAACAAAAAGGTGTGAGCATTCAAATGGCGGCAAGAGATTTAAGATATAATGCATTTAATTTTATTGCTCATAGTGAATCTATAGATCATGTTCTTGTAGCACATCATTTAGACGATCAATTAGAAACCTTTTTAATTAATTTAGGTCGTGGTGCAGGAGTTCATGGATTAACAGGAATTAGGGACCGTAATGGTATCATAGTACGTCCTTTATTGGATTTTTCTAGTGCAGATATTGAAGATTATGCTATTAAAAATAAAATCAAATGGCGTGAAGATAGTAGTAATTCGTCTACAAAATACTTACGAAATAAATTACGTCATGAAGTAATTCCTTTACTTAAGCTGGCTTTGCCTCACTTAGAGAAAAACTTTGCCAAAACAATTAGTCACCTTAAAAATACGGAAGGAATTTTAGATGTTGAGATAGCACGCTTTCGCGAAAGCGGGACCATAAGAAGTACTGATTCACTTATTATAAACATTGAAAAGTTACAAGCTACGATCCATCCAGAAACGTATCTTTATGAATTATTGAAAGATTACTCATTTCATATTCCTGATGCTGTAGATTTATTACATGCTGAAAATGGGAAGTATATGATTGCTGGATCTATGCAATTAATTAAAAATAATACTGTTTTAGAATTACGGCAGATTGAACCAATACAAACGGTTGATAAACAAATTGAGCTTAAAAATAATGATGTAAACCTTCCAGAAGGACTTTTAAACATCAAGATAATATCGCCAGAAAAGCCTTTAGAGTATTTGAAGTCAATACTACCAGATACAAACAAATTACTTATGGACGCAGGGCAAATCAGTGAGTCTTTACAGTTAAGAACATGGCAGCATGGTGACCGTATGAGTCCTTATGGCATGAAAGGATCAAAATTAATAAGTGATATATTAACGGATGCTAAAATATCTTCATTAAAACGAGAAAAAGCCTTAGTATTGAAAAGTGGTAGCGATATAGTCTGGTTGTTAGGAATAAGGACTAGCAGGCATCATACGATTACAGAAAAAACAAAATCTATATTAGAAATAACAATTGAATTATGAGAAAGCTTCTATTTGCTTTGACGGCTCTTATTTCTTTACAATTATTTGCTCAAGAGGATCCTACTACGTGGACTACAGAGGTAAATAAATTATCAGAGACAGAATACGAATTAGTTACTACAGCTATTTTAGAACCAGGATGGCATTTATATTCACAAACATCTGTAGGTGATCGTGGTCCTGTAGCTACCACCATTAGTTTTTATGAAGTAGAGAATAAAATTGAACTTCAAGGAATTAATAAAGAAACAGGATCTTATGCAGAATTTTCGCCTGTGTGGGATTTTAATGTCTATCAATTTTCAGATATTGCTATTTTCAAGCAAAAGATTAAACTTCTTGATAGTAGTTTGAAATACATAGTAGGTGAAGCTTACTTTATGACTTGTGATGAAGAGCGTTGCTTAAGACCTACTGGTAAATCACTAATTTATAAGTTAGGTCCTAATGTACAAGTACCAGAAGGTGCTGAGGATGTGATTGAACGTTATCTAGATGAAGAATTAGAACCTATGCGTGCTCAAGCAGCTCCAGAATCTGATATACCGCTTAAAGAAAACAACAAATCTTCTGAAAAAGAAGAAGAAATTTCAAAAAAAAAAGATAAAGAAGAAACTGTAAAGGAAGAAAAGGAAAAGGATCGCAGTCTTTGGACTATTTTTATAATTGCATTTTTGTCTGGATTTGCGGCATTGTTGACTCCATGTGTGTTTCCTATGATTCCTCTAACCGTGAGCTTTTTTACCAAACAAAGTAAAAACAGAGCAAAAGGGATTTCTAACGCCATTTTATACGGTGTTTTTATTATTATTATCTATGTATTATTAGGAACTGTTGTTACTGCGATTTTTGGCTCAGAGTCGTTAAATGAATTAAGTACCAATGTGTATTTTAACATCGGATTTTTTATAATATTGGTAGTTTTTGCCATTTCATTTTTAGGAGCCTTTGAGATTACTTTACCTCAATCGTGGGCAAACAAAGCAGATGAAAAAGCAAACCGAGGTGGAATCGCTGGAATATTCTTTATGGCTTTAGCACTTGCTATAGTTTCCTTTTCTTGTACTGGTCCTATAGTAGGTTCATTAATTGTTGAAGCAGCATCTAAAGGCGGTCTTGCCCCAGTAATAGGAATGTTAGGTTTTTCACTTGCCATTGCACTACCATTTGCGCTGTTTGCCATTTTTCCAGGATGGATGAATTCACTTCCTAAATCTGGTGGATGGTTGAACACAGTTAAAGTAGTTTTAGGCTTTTTAGAGCTCGCACTTGCACTAAAGTTCTTATCGGCTGCTGATTTGGTTTACCAAACTCATTTTATTGAAAGAGAAATTTTCATCGCTATCTGGATCGCTGTTTTCGGTGGTTTAACGCTTTACTTGTTTGGGAAGATAAAATTACCTCATGATGGACCAGAGAATCGTATATCTGTAGGTAGGCTTATTTTAGGACTAATCGTCTTATGTTTTACAGTTTACATGATTCCCGGACTATGGGGAGCTCCATTGAAAATTATCTCCGGATTCCCACCTCCATTAAACTATGCAGAGGCGCCATATGGAGTAGGTTACACAAAACTGGATATGAGTAAAGAAATCCCAAAAGGAGCCCACCTAGCCGTTCATGATATAATAGCTTTTCATGATTATGATGTAGGTCTCTCATATGCACAAAAAGTAAATAAACCTATTTTAGTAGACTTCACAGGATGGGCTTGTGTAAACTGCCGTAAAATGGAAGAACGTGTCTGGAGTGAACCAAGTATATTAAACATGTTGAAGAATGATTTTGTGTTAATATCACTTTATGTTGATGATAGAAACAAGCTTCCCGTAGATGAGCAATATGTATCAGAAAGAACTGGGAAAAAAATTAGAACTATAGGAGATAAGTGGATGGAGTTTCAGAGAAATAATTATGAGACAGCAGCACAACCATTATATATTATAAAAGACTCTAAAGGTAACGATATAGGGAAATCTATAGATTATACTCCTGATGTTAAAATCTACGAATCTTGGCTAAGAAAAGGATTAAATAATAATTAAAGATGTATTTACATTTTGAAAACCGATTTCGTAAGAAATCGGTTTTTTTATGCAATTTAGTTGAACAACTATATAATATAAAAAGGCTGAGTACTTCTAATCAATTATCTATTCAAAATATTATATGGACCTAGATAGGCTTTTTTTATCTAGGGTTTATAAATGTACCTAAAGCATATTATTCAAAACTAGTATTTCATTTCTCAATGAAAGAAGTGATCATCATTTGAGGGCTAGATTTCATATATATAATTGTAAAATATTGGTAGTTATAAATTTATCAAACATTTCTTTATCAACGATTAAGCATCGATTAGGAATGAATAGTCTTTTAGTTTTAGAAAATTCTCTTATTCTATATGTATGTATTAACGTTTTACAATTTTAAGAATTGAAATATTTGAGAGATGGATAAAAAAATGGTGAATGATTGATAGTTTAAGTATTGATAAACTAATCTATAGTGAACGATTATTATCAATTATGTCTCTGCAAAATCAACTGCATAAAAAAAGGGTCGCAACTTGCGACCCTTTAAGATATAATTAAATAATATTAGTTTACTCTGAAAGTAACTCTTCTTACTAATTGTCTAGCTTCAGCACTATTTTTGTTAACAGAAGCATCTTCGCCATCACCATTGTGAGATAAACGACTAGCATCTATTCCTGCAGCGATCAATACATCATAAACCATTTTAGCTCTACGCTCAGATAAGTTTTTGTTGTATTCTGGACTACCGATTTCATCAGCATAACCAGTTAATGTAGCACTAGCAGAAGGATTGTCTTTCATATACTTAACAATCGTGTTCATAGCTCCTAATGAATAAGTAGCTGGTTTTGTACTATTAAATTTAAAGTACACATTTACATAACCTTCATTGATCAATTGTTTAATCAAATCACCACTATTTCCATTAGCACCATTATTACCAGCGATAGCCGCTTGAAGGTCAGAAGAAGTAGCATATCTTGAATCTAAACCGCTTTCCATATCATCTGGAATACCGTTTTTATTTAGATCTAGAGCTCTTCCTTTATTATCAACACGCACACCACTTTCTGTAGTATTGTCACGGTCTAAATAATTAGGAACTCCATCCTGATCATCATCAGCATTCTCCATAGCCATTTTTTCCATTTTAGCAGCAAGATCATCAACCTTAGCTTCTAATTCGTTTGGAGCATAATCGATAGGCATTGAACCTTCTCCTAAATATAATGTTAATCCAATTGACGCATTTACCAAGAACCCATCAAATCCACGAAGTACAACTTGATTAGATCCATCAAAGGTGCGGTCTTGACGAACATGACCAATAGCAGAAAGATCACCAAAAAGAGCGAGACTATTAGTTAGTCTATAAGTAGGTGTAATACCAGCTTGAAAATTTAACATCCAATCTCTATCATCTATTGGATTTTCATAATCAAGAGCAGATACTCCCATACCACCATGAACTAATAAGCCAAATCTATCACCTATTGCATCAAGACCAAAGAAATTTCTTGCATTAGCAACACCTTCTAAAGTTACTCTGTAATAATTTGAAGAGAAATCAAGGCTTTCGTCATCTCCTTCAATTGAATTGTACCCTAAATCTAAATTTAAACCAAATTTTTCATTAAACATGTACCGAACACCTAAATCAACTTGAAATAAGTCTGGAGTATTAGTAAAGTAACCAGCAGCTACCGGTCTAACAGG
Organism: uncultured Flavobacteriaceae bacterium; assembly: GCA_964490235.1. GTDB lineage: Bacteria > Bacteroidota > Bacteroidia > Flavobacteriales > Flavobacteriaceae > Nonlabens. The sequence continues at coordinate 14,271 of CAZBCH010000035.1, forward strand.
TTTATGAACACCAGCACCAAAATCAAGTGCCCATTGTTTGTACTGTTTAGAGTCTGACTCTGCTTCTTCTGTAGTTTGTGCATTTACCAAGAGGCCCAATGCTAAAAACGATAATGTAAGTAATTTTTTCATAAGTATTATTCTTGCTTTCAGGGGCAAAGATATAAATTAATTAAAAAGACACACTCTATATTAAGTAATTTTTATAAATTTTCTTCATGTTACATGTGTTGTTAGATTTTGGTGTAAACTATTCATTATTAGTTGTTTTTA
>CAZBCH010000036.1:0-7178 GCA_964490235.1 uncultured Flavobacteriaceae bacterium
TGATCGAGTTGCACAAGGAATTATCGATGCAAAGAAAAGTATGGGTGACGCTATGAATGTCCCATTGATCGTTAGATTACAAGGAACTAATGCAGAGATTGCAAAGGAATTAATAGATAACAGCGGAATGGATGTACAAAGTGCTGTAGAATTTCAAGAAGCTGCAGATAAAGTACAAGCGGTTATCGCTTAACTTGCTTATATGCAGTTTCAAGTAACTGTAAAGAACAAAAAACCACGCAATTTGCGTGGTTTTTTTGTTTTGAAGTCGAAATTCTAATTTCTTCTATTCCATAGAATCATCCTGCGCTCTATTTCTACGAGCTTTTCTATCCATCATAAGATTGGTGATAAACATTAAAATTACTGGAGATGTTATTTGAAGTATCATCCACCCAAAATGATTCCAATTGAAATAATCTAGTTGAAAATTAATATCGCTCAAATAAAACAAGCTACTTAAAATCAAACTAAGTGGGATAACATAAAAAAATGCTTTAATATGCCTCTTTAACATTAATCCTCTTCTTCCTCAGCTTTCTTAATATCCTCTACTGTTATTTCTGGAAGAGCATCAGGATCAGACATCTCTTTATCAGAATAATCATCCTCATCAAAGGATTCCATTTGCATGGAAAGACGTTTAGAAATTTTCACAAGATATTTAGTGTCTTCTGTAATTACTTCTACCGCTTCAATGGTTTCATATTTGTGATTTTTAAAAGAAATCACATCATCATCTCCATATCCATCAGGATATTTTTCCACTAGTAAAGCAAGTACTTCAGGTGTAAGTTTTTTATAATCAACAATTATATTTCTCATTATAAAATCATTTTTATGTTATCGAAAGTATATGTTTTTTTAGAATATACAAAACAAATAAATGTGCTTATTAAATTAATTATAATAAGCTATAAGCCTTCATTACATCTTCTTTAGGCACGATTTGATCAGTAATAAAATTACCTATGGATGGAATCAAAACAAATCGTATCTCACCATTAATGTTTTTCTTATCATGTGTCATTAATTCAAGCATTTGCGATACATCAGAATTTGAAAAGTCTAGTTCTATATGAAGACTCTTGAACCATTTTTCAATTTCTAGATATTCATCCTTACTCAATCCAGCGTGTAAATGACTGAGGTAAGATTCTAGATACAATCCTGCGGCAATTGCTTCTCCATGAAGTAAACTAGTATGATTTTCACTTGATAAACAAAATGATTCTATTGCATGCCCTATAGTATGACCATAATTTAATGATTTGCGTGCTCCTTTCTCAAAGGGATCACTATTTACAACATCATTTTTAATGACAACGCTTTGGTAAATGAGACTTTTAAAAACATCAGAGAAATAATCACTTTCAATATCAATCATATTTTCCCAGTACACACGGTCTGCTATAAGACCATGTTTAAACATTTCTATAGAACCATTAAGCAGCTGTCTTTGATCTAAAGTTTTAAGAAAAGAAGTATCAATAAGTGTCATTTGTGGTGGCACGATTACACCTATTTGATTTTTTAAATGTCCTATATCTACACCATTTTTGCCGCCTATTGCAGCATCTACCATTCCTAAAACAGTAGTTGGTACATGAATAAAAGAAATACCTCTTTTGATTGTAGAAGCTACAAAACCGCCTAAGTCTGTTATAACACCACCGCCTAAATTTATCAAAAGACTATTGCGATCACAACCCAGTTCTATCATAGCACTCCATACGCCGCTACAAGTTTCAATATTTTTATATTCTTCTCCTGCATCAATTTCAATTACCTCTATTCGTGCGACAGTCTCTAATTGAGGCATAAATAGTGGATAACAATTTTCCATTGTATGCTCATCGACTAGAATGAAAATACAAGAAGGACTTCTAGTTTCAATGAATTTATTCAATTCAGAATAAGCTTTGTTACTAAAATGTATTGCGTAATTATTGTTTGTAATCGAGTCCATTAATATAGTGCTGTGATGTTTGTTGAAGTTTCGCTTTCGCGAAAGCGAGATCAAAAAAAATGTTATTGTTATTAATATTCAAAAGTAGCGTCTATATGATTAAATTAATCTTTTATGCAATTATATTTGTTATATGAATGAGAATCCTTTTAATAATACTGCTAATGCTTTTTCTTTAAAATCTGATAAAGATCTTAAAAAAGCACATTTTATTTTTAGCTCTATGTCTAAACCATGGTTGGTAAATTTAGGTTCTAAAGCGACCATGCTGGCTCTTAAATGGAAAATGCCCGTTAAAGGTATTATTAAAGATACTGTTTTTGATCAATTTTGTGGAGGCACTACAGATGAAGAATGCATGCCTCTGGTTGAAAAAATGTTTGAAAAAGGTGTTAGTTCTATTCTTGATTATTCTGTAGAAGGTAAAGAGAATGAGGCCGATTTTGACGCTGTGGTAGGAAAAAAGTTAACTCTTATTCATATGGCAAGTGAAAATAACGCATTGCCATTTGAAGTTGTGAAACCTACTGGAATAGGGCGTTTTTATATCTGGCAAAAAATAACAGAAAAGAAGCCTTTAACAGATGTTGAAGAGTTAGAATGGGAACGTATCTATAATCGAGTAGACCTACTATGTAAAACAGCCGTAGATAATGATATTGCATTATTATTTGATGGTGAAGAAACCTGGATGCAAGATGCAGCTGATGATTTGATACGTGAAATGATGATGAAGTATAATAAAGGTAAAGCTTACATTTATAATACGATTCAATGTTACCGTCATGATCGTCTTGATTATATCATGGAACTCTTTGAAGATGCCAAAACCAATGATTTTATCATAGGAGCAAAAATTGTAAGAGGTGCTTACATGGAGAAAGAAAGAGAAAGGGCTTTAGAATATGGCTATGATAGTCCTATATGTAAAGATAAGGCTGCTACAGATGAAATGTTTAATCATGTTATGCGCTACATTCTTGATAGATTAGATGTTATCAAACTTTGCATAGGTACCCATAACGAAAAGAGTACGCTCGAGGCTATGAAAATATTATCTGATAAGAATATTGAGCCTAATACAAACGATGTATGGTTTGGACAGCTTTATGGGATGAGTGATAATTTAACTTTTAACCTTGCCGCCTTAGGACACAATACATTTAAGATACTACCCTTTGGACCTATTGAAGATGTTATGCCTTATTTAATTAGAAGAGCACAAGAAAATACATCTGTAGCTGGACAAACTGGTAGAGAGTTAACGTTAATAAAGCAAGAAATGCAAAGAAGAGGTTTGTAAAATGTATGCCTTTTGAATATAGTTATTGATAAGTATTTACTGACTTAAAACTTTTACAACTTTTACGTATCGCTCACAGTTTTGAACCCAAAGTGAGGTGTTTTTAAGATCTTTTTTACCTGATATGTGATAAAAGTTACATGGGATTGTATCTGTATTAGATTTTGAAAAGTCCACACTTCCGTACTTGAGTATCAATTGAATATCTAAAGTATCAATTTCTCTTTGTTGCAACATGGTGCGCAATTCTGGAGAAAAGCGTACAAAGTTTTTTCTACGGATGTCGTTTAATACACGATCTTCAGGAAGCCAGGTGCATTGTGTTCTTTTTCCAGTTAGGAAAAATATTAAGAAAACTGTACCGATAGCAAAACCACCACCGTAAAAACCTAACCTTTTTATAAACTTCATATCTTTTTAAAATATGAGCAAATTTACATCGGTATGCGATAAATCGTACCATTGACCTACAGATTTGTTTGTGACAATTCCATGATAAAGGTATATACCGCATTTTAAACCTTGATCCATTCGTATAGCATGTTCAATACCACCATCATTTGCTATGTTTAAAATATAAGGTGTAAACATATTACTTAGAGCCACGCTAGCTGTTTTGGAATATCTGGAAGGTATATTAGGTACGCAGTAATGTGTAACTCCTAATTTACTGAAAGTAGGTTGATCGTGATTTGTTACCTCGCTAGTCTCAAAACAACCACCCATATCAATACTCACGTCTATGATCACTGCGCCATTTTTCATATTTTCAACCATTTGTTGAGATACCACAACTGGAGTTCTATTTTCTCCTGTAAGAGCTCCTATTGCAACATCACAGCGTCTTAAAGCTTTAGAAAGGTATTTAGGTTGTATGGTTGAGGTGTAAATCTGTTGATTTACTTTGTTTTGTACGTTACGTAGCTTAGAGATCGAATTATCAAATATTTTTACATTTGCACCTAGGCCTAGTGCAGTTCTAGCTGCAAATTCACCTACTACACCAGCTCCTAAGATAACTACATCTACCGGTGGCACGCCTGTGATGTTACCAAATAATTGTCCGGTTCTGTTTTTTCCGCTGGAAAGAATTTCTGAGGCGATTAATATAGAGGCAACACCAGAAATTTCACTCAAGGCATTTACAGCAGTGAATTGACCTTCGTCATCAGTTATAAATTCGTATGCTAATGCGGTTATTTTTTTTTCAGCTAGTTTTTTAAAATATTGTTGGTTTTGGGTTTTAAGTTGTAATGCTGAAATTAGAACCGCTTGCGGTTTAATCATTTCTATTTCTTCTAAAGAAGGTGGTGCAACTTTTAGAATAGTAGGACAAGAGAATACTTTTGTTTTATCAGATGTCATCTCTGCACCTGCATTTGCATAATCCTTATCTGAGAAATTACTTGCAATCCCTGCACCGCGTTCTATTAAAATACGATGACCATGCGCACAAACGGCTGCAACTGCGTCTGGAGTAAGACATATGCGCTTTTCTTGATGTTGAGTCTCTTTAGGAATTCCTATAAACAGCTCCTTTCTTGTGATAGTGATTTCAAGACGTTCCTCTTGTGGTATTAGTTGATCTTTAGTAAAAGGTGTAGCTATTGAAGACATTTACTCAATTTTTCTATTTAAATCTACAAGATAGATTATTTAAACCAACGATCACTAGGCTTCTTAATTTCATCTTCTATCTCGCTTATATCTATACCGTGGATACGATCAAAAACCTTTATCCTTGCTAGATAGGTAAGAGATAATGATATAATAACTACTGGTACAATAAAATATAATTCGCCTGAATCAATGTAGGTGGATGAAAAATCAAAGAGATTATAAAGTTGAAATGCGTACAAACTAATAGGTATAATAATAACATGATACCACCAATGTTTGCAAGTCAAAAACCATATTATAAGTAATATTAGAGGTACTAATTTTTGAAAGAGTATCCATGATGCCATTAATCGATTATCGTCAAAAGATTTAGACAATGAATTGAAAAGAGATGTTTCCCAAATCCAATCTGGCAAAGCTTCATAATAATAAAAAGCATATGGCAAAACAGCCATAATCACAGCAACAGCACTACCTATAGCTAGTGCCTTAGTTCCTTTACTTTGCTGTCTTTTTGTAGTCATAGATAATTTTTATAATGAAAAAAGCTCACTGCAAGTAAATGTAGTGAGCTTTTTTAATTATATCAAATTTATTTTAACCAGTTACTGGTGGTTTAAATTTTGCTAATAATTTTTTTTCGATTTTAGTTGTTTTAGTTTCCTCTGGTTGAAATTGCACAGCTGCGCTTGCAAGGGATACTCCAAAGATTGCCAATAAAGCTAACGCTTTAATAGATTTGTTGTTCATAATAAAAGGGTTTAAGTAAATAAGTGATACTAAATTACAAACAACAACCATAAATGGAGCAACAATTTTTCACCTTTTCGATAAAAAACTCTTAACGTATGTTAAACGACATCAATCCTATAAATTTCAAAAAGATTCCATTCAAGGGTTAAAATTAATTGACTTTTTGTAGGGGTTTTAAGACAAGTTTTCTAGTAGCACTATCTATAATTTGGATCGATACTTCTTGATATTCAGATAGAAAGGGTTTTGCGATTTGTGGCCATTCTATTAGTTGAAATACGTTTTTTAATAGATAATCTTCAAATCCTATATTATACAATTGCTCACTATCTTCCATACGGTACAAATCAAAATGCATTACATCATTTAAATCACCATAATATTCATTGACTAAACTGAAGGTAGGAGAGGTGATTTCTTGAGTAATACCTAACTGTTTACAAATAGCTTTAATAAGTGTAGTCTTTCCAGACCCCATAGGTGCTTCAAATAGGAGGACCTTAGATTCTATGTGCTTTAAAATTTGTTTAGCAACATCATCAATTTCTGATAATTTATAGATCACTTCCATTATCTAGGCTCAAAAATTACAAAAGGTATCAACATCTCTTCTAAAGAAACACCACCGTGCTGGTAAGTATTTCTATAATAACTTACATAGTGATTGTAGTTATTAGGATATGCAAAGAATAAATCACCTTTTGCAAAAATAAAACTACTACTCATGTTAATTTTAGGCAATTTGATACTACTAGGGTCTTTTGCCGCTAGTACATCTTTATCATTATAAGATAAACTTCTACCTGTTTTATATCTCAAATTAAGACTAGTGTTCTTATCACCTATTACTTTACTAGGTGAGGTTACATTAATTGTACCGTGATCAGTAGTAAGAATTAATTTAAATCCTAATTCTTGGCCTCTTTGTATGATATCAAATAATGGAGAGTTTTTAAACCAGCTTAAAGTCAGTGATCTGTAACTCTTATCTGTACTAGCTAACTCTTTGATAACCTCCATCTCTGTTTTAGAATGTGAAAGCATATCTACAAAATTGTATACTACTACTGTTAAATCGTTATCCTTTTGACTTTTAAAATTATCGGCAAGTTTACGTCCTTTATTTTCATTGGTGATTTTATGGTATTGATGAGTAATATTCAGATTAAGACGTTTTAATTGTGCTGTCAAAAATGCATCTTCATGCATGTTTTTCCCACCTTCATCCGTGTCATCCAGCCATAAATCAGGATGTCTTTTTTTCATATCTTCTGGCATCAGTCCAGAAAATAAAGCGTTCCTAGCATACTGAGTTGCTGTAGGTAAAATAGAGCAATAAGTTTCTTCTTCAACCTTTTTGTAATAATTATTAATTAAATTTTCAAAAACTCTATATTGATCATATCTTAAATTATCCACTACCACAAGTAAAACAGGTTGATCTTTCTTAAGATGTGGCGCTATACGATGTTTAAAAAGGTTGTGACTTAAAATTGGGTTATTTTCGTCACCATCAAACCAGTCTGGATAATT
>CAZBCH010000037.1:0-10258 GCA_964490235.1 uncultured Flavobacteriaceae bacterium
ATAATTTACGTACTTCTCTATCTTGAAAGTGGCCCACTTTTTCCATGACAGTTACCGTATCTGCCATATCTTTAGGATGCTGACCTAATTCTACTAGCTTGTTAAAAAGCTTAAATACATTGGTCATATTAAAATTACCAGCCATAATTAAATTACGGTGCATCCAGTTATTTTGACGTAAAAACGGATGAACTGACTCAATGCTATTTTTACCAAAGGTTCCATAACGCACATGACCCATTAACAATTCTCCTATATAGGGTATCTGAGCTTTTTGTGCAGTAACATTATCTTTTATCTCTGGATTTTCAAGAAGCTCTGTGTTAATGCGTTCGTTAATTTGCGAGAATATGTCTTGTATAGGTTGTGCCGCATTGCTGCGCACTCTAGAAATATATCGCTGCCCAGGTTTTACATCTAGTTTAATGCTTGCAAAGCCAGCACCGTCTTGACCTCGATTGTGCTGTTTCTCCATCATCAGGTACATTTTATTGATACCGTAAAATGCTGTACCGTACTTTTCTTTATAATATTCTAATGGTTTAAGAAGACGGATAAGTGCTATTCCACACTCGTGTTTTAACTGATCGCTCATGATGGGGATATCTAGGATATAAAAATAAAAAAGCCCCAAGTAATTCTTGAGGCATTTTGATAGTTTTTATTAATTGTTTATCTCAAATTTTGTTAGCGCTTTAAATTGCTCTAAACGTTTTGTTATTTCTTCATTTGTAATGGTTTGCATGCGCTCGGTTCCAAATTTCTCTACCGCAAAAGAAGCAAAGTTAGATCCATAGATAATCGCACGTTTCATATTTTCAAATGAATAATCGCCGCTAGCCGCAAGAAATCCTGCAAAACCTCCGGCAAATGTATCTCCAGCTCCGGTAGGATCAAACACCTCTTCTAATGGTAAAGCTGGCGCAAAAAAGATATCACCATCATTAAACAATAACGCTCCATGTTCTCCTTTTTTGATCACTACGTATTTAGGACCCATTTCATGAATTTTCTTTGCAGCGTTTACTAAAGAGTACTCTCCAGATAACTGTCTAGCCTCTTCATCATTAATAGTAATCACGTCTACTTTTGCGATTACTTCATGTAATAAATCAAGAGCACTATCCATCCAGAAGTTCATGGTATCAAGAACAATAAGCTTTGCATTAGGTGTTTGTTCGATCACACTCAATTGTACCGCTGGGTGCAAGTTTCCTAACATTACCACCTCTGCATCCTTGAATGATTCTGGGACGATAGGATTAAAATCTGCTAATACATTAAGCTCCGTAGCAAGAGTATCACGTGTGTTCATGTCATTGTGGTATTTTCCAGACCAGAAGAACGTTTTACCGTCTTTAACGACCTCAACACCTTCTATATTCATACCTCTATCACTCAACATATCTAAATATTCTTGAGGAAAATCGCCACCTACCACACTTACTAATCCTACTTCAGTATTAAAGTGGGAAGCACTTAATCCTATAAAGGTAGCTGCTCCACCTAATATCTTATCTGTCTTGCCAAAAGGAGTTTCAATCGCATCAAATGCCACTGTACCTACTACAACTAATTTGCTCATGTAAAAAATTTTTGCAAAAATAAGGATTAAATACCTTTTGAAATAACGTTTAACAAGTCAGTTTAACACCTTCTTAAATGACAAATAATCATTCATCTATCTACTTACCGTCATCTTTTTATGAATTAATAATAATTCATCCATGTACTCGCGTGAATTGCTTAACCTTGGAATTTTATGTTGACCACCTAATTTACCTTTTTCTTTGAGCCAATTGTAGAAAACATCTGGCTGGGCGTTATGTAATTTTAGTTCTGTTAAGGTAATGTCATTTGCTCTTTTTGCCTCGTAATCACTATTTACTCTTTGAAGATGCTGATCTAACGCTTTCGCGAAAGCGAGAACATCATCGGGCTCTTTCTCAAATTCTACTAACCATTCATGCGCACCTTTTTCCTTACCATCCATAAAAACAGGAGCCACAGTATAATCTTTAATAGAGCAAGGCATTTCTTCAATCGTCTTTTTAAGAGCCGCCTCTGCATTTTCAATGATCAATTCTTCACCGAATACGTTAATATGATGTTTTGTACGACCGCTTACTTTAATACGATAAGGATTTTTAGAGGTGAACCTTACGGTGTCTCCTATCTTATAACGCCATAATCCAGCGTTAGTAGTAATTAAAATTGCATAATTCTGTCCTAGTTCTACCTCACTTAAAGGAATAATCTTTTCATTAAGAGTGCCATAAGTTTTCATGCATATAAATTCATAGAAAATACCATAGTCCAGCATAAGTAATAATTCTTTACTGTCATTTGTATCCTGGATCGCAAAGAATCCCTCGCTAGCGTTGTAGGTCTCGTAGTACTTTATATGATTTGCGGGAAGTAGTTTTTTATATTGATCTGCATATGGATCAAAACTAACACCTCCATGAAAAAAAACTTCCATTTGAGGCCACACTTCTAGAATGTTATCTTTTCCTGTGGTTTCTAATACATTATTAAGAAGTACCATCATCCATGACGGTACACCAGCCAGACTGGTAACATTTTCAATAACAGTTTCCTTAACGATTGCTGGCATTTTAGTCTCCCAGTTTGCCATTAATGCTACTTCATTTCCAGGTGTAGAGCTGTAATCTGCCCAAAACGGCATGTTATCTATTAAAATACTGCTCAAGTCACCAGCGGTAGTTCCTGATTTTTTATCTAACACATTGCTACCACCTAGACGTAAGCCTTTACCTTTAAAAAGCTTAGAATCTGGATTATTATTTAAATACATACACAACAAATCCTTTGCAGCGGCATAGTGACAATCTTCAAGCGATTGCTGGCTTACTGGTATATATTTACTTCTAGAATTAGTCGTGCCGCTACTCATAGCAAACCATTTAATGTCATTGGGCCAGAAAATGTTACCTTCTCCTTTTCTAGATCGGTCTATAGCATACTGTATTTCTGAGTACTCAGATATAGGAACACGATTTGCAAAATCGCTATAAGATTTTATGGAATCAAATTCATACTTTTTACCAATTTCAGTATGTCTTGCATAATAAATAAGATCCTGTAAAATATTATCCTGCAACTCTTGTGGGTGCTTCATAAAAAGCTCCATATCATGAATACGTTTCTTAAGAAACCACGATACAACAGAATTGAGTAATGCGTTTGCCATATTTTAAAAATCCTAATTGGTATTTTTACGATTTCAAAGATACTTCGATAATATTTAAAGTTCCTAAAATGATCATAACTGGCACGATTAGAAAAATGCAAACCGAACTCAAGGAAACAGTTCAATACTACCTTGTTTATCCAGACAATTTTCTTCATGTAAATCAGCTACTAGATAAGAACATATCTTTAAAACATATAGGAAATGAATGTCTTAACTGCGGTCTTGATAAAAAAATATGGAGACAAGGCTTTTGCTACGATTGCTTTACAGACATACCACAAGCTGGCGACTGGATTATGAAGCCAGAATTGAGCCGTGCACATCTAGATGAAGAAGATCGAGACCTAGAATATGAGAAAAAAGTACAACTAAAACCGCACATCGTTTACCTAGCTAACAGCAGTAACATTAAAGTAGGTGTAACTCGCAAGACACAAATTCCTACCAGATGGATCGATCAAGGTGCTCATGAAGCTATTGCCATTTTAGAAACACCCAATCGCTATCTCGCAGGAATTGCTGAAGTTGCACTTAAAGACCACGTGGCAGATAAAACTAACTGGAGAAAAATGCTCACTAATGATGTTGTAGATGAGGATTTATTACGCTTTCGCGAAAACTTACTCCAATACATTCCTGATGAAGCCAAAGAATATATTCTCGATAATGAAAAAGAATGGCAAATCAATTTTCCAGTCTTAGAATACCCTAAAAAAGTAACGAGCGTCAATCTTGCCAAAACTCCTGAACACAAAGGAAAACTAAAAGGCATCAAAGGACAATACCTGATTTTTGAAGATGGTAAAGTGATGAATTTAAGAAGTCATGAAGGATTTGTGCTAGAGATTGTAGTGGAGTGATATAACGTAAAAAACTATCACTTAGTAGTATACAAAAAATTTTCAATTACTTTTATTTTGAATTCAGAAATAGTTTTATGTTATTTATAGAACTATTAGTTTACGTACTATTGAATCGGGCGACACAAAATTTTGAAAAATGAAAATAAAACTTCTCTTAACTTTACTTATTATACCAGTATTCAGCTACTGTCAATTTCAAACTGATATACTAACAAGGTATAATAACATCGTTGACAGTCACGTAGAAGATCTGGATGGAAATGGATATTTAGATATTGTTGCAGTAACTTCTGACGGCACATTGTCATATTGGCTCAACAACTCATCTGGCTTTTCAAATGAGGTCATTGTTGATGAAACCTTTCTTAGTTTAAAAAGTATAGACGTCATAGATTTAGACGGTGACTTGGACCTAGACTTCTTAATAGGTGAAAACAACTCTGTTAGCGCATATTACAATGATGGAAATGGTAATTACACGAGTGACTATATAAACGGCAACGCTCTACATTCAAATGCAATAGCAGGAGATTTTAACGGTGATGGATTAATGGATTTTATTACAAGTAGTAGTGCTACAAATGGTCAATTACAATATTTTAAAAAGCATTTTTCGGGATTGTTTTTTGATATTTTTCCAATTGCGGCAGCACCAGCGCAAACTGACGACATGATTATCGACGACTTTGACAATGATGGTGATTTAGATATAATTGTAGCTATCGAATCTGGATTTTGGTCAAATGATCATGTTCTAATCTACTATAATGATGGAGCAGGGAATTTCACACAATTCAACACAGGATTTAGTACTCCTGCAAAAAACCCTCAAATTATTGATTATAATAATGATGGGTTAAAAGATATTTTCATTTCGAGAGCTTTTTGTTGCTCCGGCGTTTTAGTTCAAGACAATAACGGCAACTTTGCTTACACTGAATTAACAAACGAAAGCGGAATGGAGAAATCATATTACACCGATGCAGATGGCGATGGTGATTATGATATCATATACATATTTGGTGGACGTAATGCTAATATCTTTACAGGCACGCCGTACATACCGCCTTCAATTGGTGTTTGGGAAAATAATAATGGAGTTTATGCTGGCTATGCAGTAGATTTTATTGATGGAGGTAAACTCATAAGCTCATATGATTTTAATAATGATAACATTAATGATTGGTTGGTCACTGGGGATTTCGCTTTTGGACCTCGTATTTATACTAGAACAGGGGTTTCAACCTATGCCCTAACATCGTTAAAAGAAAGTTTTACAAGTAACATTAAAGATACTAGAGATTTTAATAATGATGGCTATATAGATCTGCTAACCGTATCAACCCTTCATAAAACAATTAAGCTTTTAACAAGTGACACAATTGGAGGATTAATTTCAGAAACATTGGTAAATGATATTGAAGACTTAGATGAAGCGAGGTTTTCTGACATTGATAATGATGGTGATTTAGATGTTATTTTCAACAGTACCGCTGCATCTTCAGTACCAGGGACAGGTATTTACAAATTAGTAAATAATGGATCTAGTGGATTTCAACAAACTTTAATTAGTAGTAATTTTATGAGCGAACTTTTAATTGGTGATGTTGATGGAGATAATGATGATGATATCATAGCCTTATCAACAACCTCCGGCGACGTTAACTTTAGAGTTTACAATAATGACGGTTCTGGAAATTTTGCTTCTGCAAACCTGCTTTTATTAGTCCCTGATGGTACGATGTCACATTCTGGATCTGAGCAATTAATAGCCTTTAAAGACTTGGATTTAGACGGTATAAAGGACATTGATATAGGTGTAGAATATTATTTAAAAGGCGATGGAAATGGTAATTTCAATGCTATTCAACTTCCTGCTAAAGGTAAATTGGTAGATTTCGATTTAGATGGTGATTTTGATATTGTATATTCTAATCTCAATGCTACTAGCTGGACTCTTTCATGGTTTGAAAACAATGCCGGATTGTTTGTTGAAAATATAATTGATCCAAATTATCGAGGTCCGAAAATCTCAGTTAAAGATTTTGATGGAGACGGAGATTTAGATATAATTTCGCTATCCAACTCAGACTTCTTATCTGACGGCGTTAGAATTTGGACTAATGATGGATTAATGAATTTTACCTCTTCCAATATTAACAACTCTCTTTTAAGTGGTAATTTATTTGAGGTGGACTACGATGGGGATTTAGATTGGGATGTCATCATTAGTGATGGTCGAATAGGGTTCCATTATTTAAAAAACAATTCAAACATTCCAGTTTTAAATTTAAGTAGCATCAGTGAAAACTATTTGGTATACCCTAATCCTACTGAAGGAATAATAAATCTTAATTCAAAACGAGACTTTTCTAACTACAAACTATACAACTTATCTGGACAATTAATAAAATCAGATGACATCTCTAAAAACCAACTACAATCAATAGACATTAATTCTATTCCTAAAGGAGTATACCTAATTCAATTATTTGGAGAGAACGGAGAAATAAACACTTTAAAAATCATCAAAGAGTAACTTAATAACAACCTACCACTTAAACCAAAAGCGCTGAACAATTTCAGCGCTTTTTTCATGCCTTTTCCGTACTTTTGCCAGCTTTAAAACACCTGTGTGATGAGTAAAAAATTCAATGAATACAAAGGATTGAACCTTCCTGAAGTAGATCAACGCATCAAAAACTTCTGGAAAGAAAACGACATTTTCAATAAGTCCATGACGACTCGTGAAGGAAATGAACCTTTTATTTTCTTTGAAGGACCACCATCTGCAAATGGATTACCTGGTATTCACCACGTTATGGGACGTACGATTAAGGATTTATTCTGTCGTTTTAAAACCCAGCAAGGTTACCAAGTAAATCGTAAAGCTGGATGGGATACACACGGACTTCCTGTAGAATTAGGTGTAGAAAAAGCGCTAGGAATTACTAAGGAAGATATCGGAACTAAAATCTCTGTTGAAGATTACAATCAAGCTTGTAAAGATGCGGTATTAAAATACACAGATATATGGAGCAAGCTTACTGATGACATGGGATACTGGGTAGATATGAAAGATCCATACATCACCTACAAGCCTAAATATATGGAATCTGTATGGTGGCTATTGAAACAAATCTATTCCAAAGATTTACTTTATAAAGGTTACACAATACAACCCTATTCTCCTGCAGCAGGAACCGGATTAAGCTCGCACGAGTTAAACCAGCCAGGCACCTATCAAGATGTTACAGACACGACAGTTACTGCACAGTTTAAAGTAGAAGACCCATCAAAATTACCATTTGAGAACGATGGCAATGTATTTTTCCTTGCATGGACTACTACCCCATGGACACTGCCTTCTAACACTGCTCTTACTGTCGGACCTAAAATAGATTACGTTCTTGTAGAGACTTTCAATCAGTACACTGGTGAGCCTATGCAAGTGATTCTTGCAGAGAAATTAGTAGGCTATCAATTCGGTAAAAAATATGAAGCTTTTGAAGGTGACGCTTTCGCGAAAGCGAAAAAAGAATATCAACTAGGCGATAAAAAAATACCGTATCTCATATTAGCATCTTGTAAAGGAGCTGAATTAGTTAATTTAAGATACGAGCAATTACTACCATATGCAACACCATATGAAAACGCTCAGGATGCATTTAGAGTAATTTCTGGAGATTTTGTAACCACTGAAGATGGAACAGGAATCGTACACACGGCACCTACCTTTGGGGCAGATGATGCGCTAGTTTCTAAACAAGCAAATCCACCTATTCCACCGATGCTGGTATTAGATGAAAATCAAAACCCAGTACCACTAGTAACGCTTCAAGGAAAATTTAGAGATGAGTTGCCTCACGTAGGTGGTAAATATGTAAAGAATGAATACTTTGCAGATGGTGAAGCACCAGAACGCTCTGTAGATGTAGATATTGCCATTGCGTTAAAGGAGCAAAATAGAGCATTTAAGGTAGAGAAATATGTGCACAGTTATCCGCATTGCTGGAGAACTGATAAGCCTGTATTATACTATCCACTAGATAGTTGGTTCATAAAAGTGACCGAGTTTAAGGACCGCATGCACGAACTTAATAAATCCATTAACTGGAAACCTAAATCTACTGGAGAAGGACGATTTGGTAACTGGCTGGCAAATGCAAATGACTGGAACTTATCGCGCTCTCGTTTCTGGGGAATACCGCTTCCTATATGGAGAAACGAAACCGGAACTGAAGAATTGATCATAGGTTCTATAGAAGAACTTACTGCCGAGATTGAAAAATCGATCACTGCAGGATTCATGACTTCAAATCCATTTGCAGGTTTTAAGGCTGGCGATATGAGCGAAGAAAACTATGACCTTATAGACCTTCATAAAAATGTAGTGGATCAAATTTTCTTAGTAGGAAAATCTGGAGAAAAATTAACTCGCGAGGCAGATCTTATAGATGTATGGTTTGACTCTGGATCTATGCCTTATTCACAATGGCATTATCCTTTTGAGAATAAAGAACAAGTAGAAAATCAACTTAGAAAAGCAGACTTCATTGCCGAAGGTGTGGACCAGACTCGTGGATGGTTCTATACACTACACGCTATCGCAACCATGATAAGCGATGATGTAGCCTATAAAAATGTAGTTTCTAACGGATTAGTACTAGATAAAAACGGACAAAAAATGTCTAAACGTCTAGGTAATGCCGTTGACCCATTTGACACCTTAGGTAAATATGGAGCTGACGCTACACGATGGTACATGGTAAGTAATGCAAATCCATGGGATAACCTCAAATTTGATACTGACGGAATAACTGAGGTACAACGCAAGTTTTTTGGCACGTTGTATAACACATATTCCTTCTTTAGTCTATATGCAAACGTGGACGGATTTACCTATAGTGAGGCAGACATTGATTTAAAAGACCGACCAGAGATAGATCGCTGGATATTATCAGAATTAAACACCTTGATAAAAGACACTACAGCATTCTATGAAGATTATGAACCTACTAAAGCTGCTCGTGCCATAACCACTTTTGTAACAGAGAACTTAAGCAACTGGTACGTACGTTTATGTAGAAGACGATTCTGGAAAGGCACATATGAACAAGATAAGATTGCTGCATATCAAACTCTTTATACTTGTTTAAAGACTGTTGCGCAACTAGGAGCTCCTATAGCACCATTCTTCATGGATCAATTGTTTAGAGACTTAACTAGTGTTTGTGAAAAAGATGCAAGTGAAAGTGTACATTTAGCCTTATTTCCTAAAGTAGATGAAACAGTTGTAGATGCTGCACTAGAAGAGAAAATGCACAAAGCTCAAGTAATATCTAGTCTCACTTTATCGTTACGTAAAAAGGAAAGTATTAAAGTGCGCCAGCCATTACAGCGCATTATGATACCAGTTCTAGATGCTAAAGATCGAGCACAAATAGAAGCAATTGCAGACTTAGTAAAAAGCGAGGTAAATGTAAAAGAGATCGAGCTTATTGATGACGCCAGCGGTATTTTAGTAAAAGAAATAAAACCTAATTTTAAAACGTTGGGACCTAGATTCGGTAAAGCGATGGGACAAATTGCTGGAAAAATTAAAAGTTTTCAACAAGAAGACATCGTTTTGTTAGAAAAAAATGGTCAAAAAGAGATTGTAGTAAATGGAAATGCAATTATCTTGACCCTTGAAGATGTAGAGATTACATCGACAGACATAGAAGGTTGGCTAGTAGCAAATCAATCAGGTATTACCGTTGCACTCGATGTAACTATAACACCAGAGCTTAAAAAGGAAGGGATTTCACGAGAACTAGTGAATCGTATTCAAAATATAAGAAAAGACTCTGGACTCGAGGTAACAGATCGTATAGTAATTTCTATACAATCGCAACCAGAAATTGACGCAGCCGTTGCGTCAAATGAGCAATACATAAAAGATGAAACGCTAGCAGACCAGTTAAGTATAACGCAAACTGTAGAAAATGGTTCAATTGTTGAGTTTGATGATATTGTAACCACAATACAGGTAGATAAAATATAAAAAATGAGTTCAATAGTAGAAAAAGAAAGGTACAGCGATGCAGATCTTGCTCACTTTAAAGCCATTGTAAAAGACAAACTTGATGAAGCAAACAAGCAGCTAGAGTTAATTAAAAGTGCCTACATGAATAAT
>CAZBCH010000038.1:0-12070 GCA_964490235.1 uncultured Flavobacteriaceae bacterium
CTTTTACCAACCAAACTTTTTAAAGAAAAAAAATGAAATAATTTTAAATTAATTCGCAAAAACCTAATTAACAATACTTTAAAAAATAAAATAATTGCGAAATATTTTACAATCTCTGATAACCCTTATTACTAAACATCAATTACCAAGGATGACAATACTAGATAGAGAAAATAAAGCTGTCTGTCTTTTAATTATTCATAACGAGGGGTAAACTGAAGGAAAATGAACTACCTTTTCCTTTTTGACTATTAACGTAGATTGTGGTATTATGTAATTCAACAATTTTCTTGACAATCGCAAGTCCTAATCCTGCTCCATTTCTATTAAAAGTTTCGGTAGTTTGTTTGAACCTATCAAATATAGTTTGTTGATCATCCATAGATATTCCAATCCCTGAATCGTTAATACTTATTTGACACTTATAATTGTCTTCATTCAGGTTTAAGATAATGCTACCATCTTCAGGAGTAAATTTCAAAGCATTGTCTAATAGGTTTTGAAGAGCTCTTTCAATTAGACTTATATCGGCAAATACTATGATATTTTTATTTTCAAACACTTTGAATGATAAAGTAATATTTTTATGTTCTGCTAATATTTGATATTTAGAAACTAAATCCAAACATAAATCGGTTACTGAAAACGGTTCTTGTAAAGGCTCAATTTGTTTGGCTTCTAATTTACTGTACTCAAAAAGCTGTTCCACTAAGTTAGTCAACTTATCGCTATTTGAACTAATCACCCCTAAATACCTCTGAGATTCTTCCTTACTCAAAATGTCACTTTTCTCTTGCAATGTCTCTGCATATCCTTTTAATATTGCTAATGGTGTTCTCAAGTCATGTGATACATTTGCAATGAGCTGTCTTCTTAACTCATCCACTTTCTTTATCTCTTCCAAATTATCATTAATGGTATCTGCCATTTCATTAAAAGTATGGGCAAAGACAGATATATCAGTCTTATCAGGGTTTTCTATACGCGCCTGCAAGTCTCCTTCCTTAAACCTTGTTGCGACTTGAGTAATTTTTCTAAGGTTTTTGGTCAAAAACCAAATAGCCCCTAATCCTAATAATAAAGTAAAAACTGTAGTAAGCCCTATTGCTCCCAATCCAAAACTCTTTATATACTTACTAAAAATATTTGCGCTCGCTGTTTGATATGCTTCTCCTGATAATATGATATATATAAATCCATCTTTAATATCGTTTTTAAACGGCGCTACTGAGAATATCTTCCTTTCTTCTGGATCTCTAGGATCATCACCTAGGCAAAAACCCTTTCCTCCACTAGCTAGCAAATCTTGAATAGGTTTCATATCTACATATTTTGCCGGCTCAGAAGGGTTATGTTCTAATACAACCGAGTATAATACCTCTCCGTCGACACCTAGCATATAAACCTCAATACTGCGGTTAACGGCCATCATATCGTGCATTAAATCTCCGAATACTGCTTTATTAACAGTGCCATCTTCCATAAATGGAGAAGCATCTGCAAATTTTTCATCAATTAAATGCTGCGCTAGAGGAGCATTGATCTCTTGTTGAGTTGCAAGATGATGTTGATTAGAATAATAATTTGTGATTAATATAAAACAAACTGCCATACCTATTATTAATAAGCTAAGTGCTAACCAAAGTTTAAAAACTAACTTTGGTGTTAGAGTGGATTGTTTTTTCATCTTACATCTCTTCATTGAACCTATAACCTATTCCCCAAGTAGTAAGTATATAAATAGGATGTGACATATCTGGTTCAATCTTTGCCCTTAATCTATTCACATGAGAATTTACGGTATGCTCATAACCAGAAAAATTATAACCCCATATAATGTCTAGCAATTCAGACCTGCTATAACTTCTTCCTGGGTGACTAGCTAGAAGAACTAAAAGATCAAATTCTTTGGGTGATAGCTCGACTTTTTGATCATTTAACTTTATACGACGCATTTCTATATTGATTTTTAAATCACCAAAATCCATTTGCGATTGACTAGTAGTATTGGCAATTGATTTTTCACTACGCCTCATGACTGCTTTTGCTCTTGCCTTTAATTCTCTAATAGAAAATGGTTTTGTGATATAATCATCAGCTCCTATTTCAAGACCAAGAACTTTGTCTATTTCTTCACTTTTAGCCGTAACCATTATTATAGGAGTCTCTTTTGTTTTCCTCAACTCTTTACAAACTTCTATACCATTCATTACAGGAATAGACAGATCTAATAAAATCAAATCATAATCAAATTCAAGTGCCTTTTCTAAACCTGAACGACCATCATTAACACTATCTACAGCAGCATTAAGATCCTGCATATGAATAGTAAGCAAGTCTACAATATCTATGTCGTCCTCTATTATTAGTATTCTATTTTCCATACTTCAAATCAAAAAAAAGCATATCACAAATTTGTAACGATTTAATTCAAAAAGTTGATCCCATTGTTACACTGTTGCAATATCATAAAAGTTAGTTTGTAGTGTAAACTTAAAACAATTAATATGAAAACTTTTTTATCAATCACAGCTCTTGTGTTGCTCTTACTTACATCATGCTCCAATGACGATAATGCTTCAACAGTATTACAAACAAAAAACTTAACTCTAAATATTAATGGATTAGAAGATTTAGGGAATGGATATGCCTACGAAGGTTGGGTGATGGTAAACGGCTCACCAGTTACTACAGGTGTCTTTACTGTAAACAGCTCTGGGGCTTTGAGCCAAACGTCATTTCCCGTTGCTATCCAAGATCTAGATAATGCAACAGCATTCATACTAACGATAGAACCTAGTCCAGATAACGATCCTGCTCCAGCAGATTCTAAATATCTGGCAGGAGAGTTTGCTAACGATGTGGTAAATTTAACGACTAATTTTGGTCCAGCCCCAGGCGATTTTTCTAATGCTACAGGTTCATTTTTCTTAAGAACACCTACTGATGAAATCGCAGGTAACAATGGCAATGACACAAATGGGGTTTGGTTTGGACTGCCTGGAATGCCACCAGTTGCAGATACCACATTACCTAATCTTCCTTCAGGATGGATTTATGAAGGATGGGTAATAGGTGATGCAGGACCTATCTCTACAGGAACCTTTTCTGACTTTAATGGAAGAGATAGTGGCAACGGTTTTTCAGGTACTGAGAACAATGCAGGACCACCAGTACCTGGAGAAGATTTCTTTAGAAATTTACCAGCTGGTGAATCGTTACCATTTGACGTTACAGGTCGCAATGTTGTTATTACCGTAGAACCTGTTCCAGATAATTCCCCTGCGCCATTTACACTTAAACCGTTAGCCAAAATAGCCACTGGTGCCACCGCTCCTAATTCACAATCCTTTGATAACAATGTAACAGCTTCTTTCCCTACAGGAACAGTAAGTAGATAATTTTTTTGGTTGGTTAGTTTGAAAGCGCTCTATGTTCAATACCTATAGGGCGTTTTCATTTTATATAGATAGTGAAATATTCAGAATTTTTGATAATCAAATGACATGGTATTTATACCGCTTTCGCGAAAGCGGAACAAAAAAATACTTTTAACAGCTCCATGTCTATGCGTCATATAACTGTTCTTCTCTTTTCTTAGATTTATAAGGGTGTTTTAAGTACGCCTTTGCAAAAGCATAACCTTGAGCATAATTGATTCTAAAGTATTCTACCGCAACATGAGCTAAAAATGCACTGACAGACAGCATTAAGAATAACGGAAACAAAGAAACCGTTACAAACTTAGAAACATACCAGCTGGCGATAGAACCAAAAATCATACTTACTGCTCCCACAAATGCACTTGCACTACCAGCACGTTTTGTAAACGGATTCAATGCTAGCGCGGTTACATTAGGATTTTGAAAACCTATGCAAGTCATCATAAGAAATAACGTAGGGTAAACTACCCAGAAGGTAGGAGTGAAATACGAAACATAAATAAATCCAAAACCTGTAATCAAAACGAGTAATAGGCTGACGACATACGTAATTTGAAAAGTAGTAAAACGTGATAATGCAAGACGGTTGAACTGACTTCCTGCTATAAGACCAGCCGCATTACTACCAAATATGTAGGCAAAGCTCTCTTGACTTTTATCAAAGAAATCCATAAATATGAAAGGAGCCGCAGCTACATAACCTAGTAATAATCCTATGACAAATCCTCTTGCCGTTGAGAAAACAAAAAAATCTCGTTGCTTATATATACCAAGGTACTCTTTTAACACAGGTATAGGATGCAGACTGGTTGCTCGATTAGGTTTAGAACTTTCTGGCAAAATAAACACTACATTAAATAACATTAACGTTGCAAAACCAGCTAACCCAAAGAAAATCATTTCCCAATGGTAATGCTGTATTATAAATCCACCTATACTAGGAGCAATGATAGGCGCTATTCCCATTATAAGCATTAAGGTAGAAAGTACATCAGCTACTTTTTCTTCATCAAAAAGGTCTCTAACTATCGCTTTACTCGCTACCATTCCTGCGCAAGCTCCTAAAGAAGTAAAAAATCTTAATGTTGCAAGAGATGTTACATCCCACGCATAAGCACTCATAATACTAGTCACTATATATAAGACAAGCCCAAAAATTAGGGGTTTTCTCCTTCCAAAACGATCCATTAATGGTCCATAAGCCAGTTGCCCTAGACCTATACCGATAAAATAAGTGGTAAGCGTTAAACCTATAGCACTAGTATCTACTTTAAAATCTCCAGCAATTTGTTTGAAAGCCGGCAGGTAAGCATCTATAGAAAAAGGGCCGACTGCGATTAAAGTTCCTAAAACCAGTATGATACTGACTTTACGACCTTTACTCATCTTATTCTTTTCTACTAACTTCACTTTCATTTTGCAAAATTACGTTTTAACCCATTCTAGTTGTGGATTATTCACAAAGCTTTACCATTTCATAACGCTACAGAATTTGTATTTTTAAACCAAATAAAAATTGAACATGAAAAACACCTTTTTAACAATTGTGTTATTAGTTACATTAATAAGCTGTAAAAATGATACAAACACCACCGTTTCTAATGAGAGAGAAGAAATCTCAACAGCTCTGCAGCTAGCGCAAAAGGCTGGTGTTAATGATTGGAACAATGTAAAGGAAATAAAATTTACCTTTAATGTAGATAAAAATGATAAAACGGTTATGAGCAGGAAATGGAAATGGAATCCTAATACAAATGATGTACAGTTAATCGCTCGTAACGACACCGTTAATTATAACCGCAAAGCAAAACTAGATAGTCTTCAGTTAAGCACAGACCGTGGTTTTATAAACGATGTTTACTGGTTAATGCCAGAATATAAATTGATATGGGATAAAGGAACATCATTTAAGGAAGCAAAATCTCAAATTGCTCCTATCTCAAAAGATACACTAGATAAAATTACTATACTTTATACAGGCGATGGTGGCTATACTCCTGGAGATGCTTACGACATTTACTATGATAGCGACCATAAAATAAAAGAATGGGCATATAGACGTAAAAATGATACCGCTATAGGAATGGCTACGACATTTGAAAATTATAAGACAATCAATGGATTAACATTTGCAACTTCTCACAGAACTACAGATGGATCTACTAACATTAATTTTACCGATATAGAAATTACTAAAAAGAAGTAATGAACTTTAAGACCGACCATAATTTTGCATTAGAATTAGATAAGAGTGATTCTTTATCTCGCTTTCGCGAAAGCTTCCATATTCCAAAACACACCGATGGCACAGACTCCATATATTTATGTGGGAATTCGTTAGGCCTACAACCACGCCAGACCAAAACCTTTTTGAATCAAGAGCTAGATGATTGGGCGCGATTAGGTGTGGAAGGTCACTTTCATGCAGCACATCCATGGATGCCGTATCATGAGTTTCTTACAGAGACGACCGCACAAGTTGTAGGTGCAAAACCGCACGAAGTGGTGATTATGAATACGCTTACCACTAACCTTCATTTAATGATGGTCAGTTTTTACCAGCCTAAAGGCAAGCGTACTAAAATCATCATTGAGGCAGATGCGTTTCCTAGTGATCGTTATGCCGTTGCTTCTCAAGTGCAATTTCACGGTTATGATGATAAAGAAAACATTATCGAGTGGTCACCTAGAGCTGGCGAACACACACCTAGAATAGAAGATCTAGAAACCATTTTAAAAGAACAAGGCGACGAGATTGCTCTTATCATGGTAGGAGCTGTTAATTATTATACAGGACAATTTTTTGATCTAAAGAAAATCACAGAACTAGGACATGCTGCAGGAGCCATGGTAGGTTTTGACTGTGCGCATGGAGCAGGAAATGTAGATTTGAAGTTGCACGATTCTGGAGCCGACTTTGCTGTGTGGTGCACCTATAAATATATGAATTCAGGACCTGGTAGTTTAGGTGGTTGTTTTGTACATGAACGTCATGCTAGTAATAATGATTTACCAAGATTTACAGGTTGGTGGGGACACAATAAAGACACACGTTTTAAAATGCGTGACGATTTTGAACCTATGCACGGTGCCGAAGGCTGGCAACTGTCCAATCCACCTATACTAAGCATGGTAGCCATAAGAGCAAGTCTAGATTTATTTGCTCAAGCAGGTTTTGAGAATTTGAGAAAGAAGTCTATCCAGCTAACTAACTATTTAGAATTTCTCCTAAGTAAATTAGATGGTGATCGTATTTCTATCATCACACCTACCAACCCAAAAGACCGCGGTTGTCAATTATCCCTAGCCGTAAAAAATGCTGATAAGTCCTTATTTGACGCCATCACCGTAAAAGGAGTCATTGCCGACTGGCGTGAACCAGATGTTATTAGAATTGCGCCGGTGCCGCTGTATAATAATTATGAGGATTGCTGGAGATTTGTGGATGTGTTGAAGTCAGAGTTATAATAATAAGTTAGATGAAATCGCACTTCGACAAGCTCAGTGTGACACAAGTATTTATCAATTAATTTGTCAGTATGAGCTTATCGAAGACGATGTTCAAATAAATGAAACTTTCTTAATGAAAACAACTAACAAAAAAACAAATATCCTCATTACTGGCGCTGGGCTGTGCGGTTCACTTCTTGGACTGCGACTGGCACAACGAGGCTATCATGTAGATATACTTGAAAAACGACCAGACATGCGCAAAGCAGTTGTAGATGGTGGACGTTCCATAAATCTGGCGCTATCAGATCGTGGACTGGCAGGATTAAAGCTGGTAGGTCTAGAAGAAAAAGTACGCGAGCTGTGTATTCCTATGAATGGTCGTTTGATTCATGACGTAGAAGGAAACACCTTTGCTTCTAACTATAGTGGTCGCGATGGAGAATATATTAATTCTATTTCGCGTGAAGAGCTGAACAAGTTGTTACTCGACGAAGCAGATAAATACGAAGATGTTCAAATAGACTTTAATGACGCCGTGACTGCGGTAGACTTAAAAAACGCATCAGTTACATATCACGATTCTGAAACAGATACGGAGAAAGAATGGAAAGCAGATATCGTCCTAGGAACTGACGGCGCAGGATCTGTAGTGCGCAAAGCGATGATGAAACAGCGAGACTTTTTGTTTTCGCACAGTATGAACTGGTTGCCGCACGGTTATAAAGAATTGAACATTCCGCCTACTGAAGATGGAAAATGGCGTATCGAGAAGAACTTCTTACACATCTGGCCACGTGGTGGTTTTATGTTGATTGCTTTGCCTAATCTCGATGGTAGTTTCACGCTTACCTTATTCATGCAGTATGACGGCGATGGACCAGCATTCAACAAGATTAAAACCGACGACGAAATAACAGAATTCTTCACGACTAATTTTAATGATGTGATGGAGCACATACCAGATCTAGTCCAGCAGTACAAGACTAATCCTGCTCCACCACTAGGAACCGTGCGTTGTTCACCATGGACCGCTTATGGAACAAGCCTTATTATGGGTGACGCTGCTCACGCCATTGTACCGTTTTATGGTCAAGGAATGAATGCGAGTTTTGAAGATGTAGTGGTTTTTGACCAGATGATTGATAAAAATGAGACTTGGGCTGACGCATTCACCGCATTCTCCACCACCAGAAAACCAGATGCCGATGCTATTGCAGATCTTGCTTTGGACAATTTTGTCGAAATGCGAGACAGTGTAGCAAATCCTAATTTCCAGTTGAAAAGGCAAATCGAGATGCGTTTAGAAGCAGCTTTCGCGAAAGCGGAATACCAATCCAAATATTCGTTAGTAACTTTCCCAGAGGAAGGAATAAGCTATGAGACAGCCATGCTTAAAGGTCGAGCACAGGATAAAGCGATATTATGGTTACTCGAGAATGACCAGATTAAAGTAGACGACGATTTAAACCATTTATTAAAAACTATACAGCAAAAAACCGAAGAGGTGCTGTGGTTAAGAAATTAAAAAATAAACAATGGCAGTATTAAAAGATAAAGCAAGACCAAGAGGAAAATATCCACACATCAAGCGCGTAGGCGATTTCTTATTTGTTTCTGGAACCAGCAGCCGTAGAGCAGACAATACTTTTGCAGGTGTGGAAGTGGACGAGATGGGAACAACTAATCTAGATATCAAAGCACAAACCGCAGCGGTTCTAGAAAACATAGATTCCATACTTCAAACGGAAGGAGCTTCTATAAAAGACGTAGTAGATGTGACTACATTTTTGGTAAATATGAACGACTTTGGCGGTTATAATGAAACCTACGGTAAGTTCTTTGACTTTGACGGACCTACAAGAACAACAGTTGCTGTGCATCAATTACCGCATCCGCATTTATTGATTGAAATCAAGGCGATGGCATTTAAGCCTATTTAAATTCTAGTTATTTGAACCGACGTAAATTCATTATCAAAAGTACGCAAGCTGGCGTTGCCCTTTCTTTAGGAGCGACACTTATAGCCTGTGTGGATAAACCTAAAAAAAGAATGAACATTAAAAAGTCACCTATCGCAATTTGCACTTGGGGATTTGTGGACGCAAATCTAGCAGCAGGAAAAGCACTTGATCAAGGAATGAATGCACTAGATGCAGCTATAAAAGGAGTTGCAGTAGAAGAGGAAAACCTTAAAAACACCACTGTAGGAAAAGGTGGCGCACCAGATCGAGAAGGAAACGTGACACTAGATGCTTGTGTTATGGATTCTAATGGAGATTGTGGTGCGGTAGTTTGTGTAGAAAATATTACAAACGTTGCCGCACTTGCAAAATTAGTGATGGAGGAAACTCCGCACGTGATGCTTGCAGCGGACGGCGCTGAGGAACTGGCCTATAAACACGGTTTTCAAAAAGAGAACTTACTCACTGAATCTTCCGAAAAAGCCTATAGAGAATGGTTAAAAGACAGTGAATATAAACCAATCATCAACATTGAGAATCATGATACCATAGGAATGTTGTGTATGGATCAAAATGGCGATATTGCCGGAGCATGTACTACCTCAGGACTTTCTTATAAAATGAAAGGTCGTGTAGGTGACTCTCCTATTATAGGTGCCGGATTATTTATTGATAACGAAATAGGTGGTGCTGCAGCAACTGG
This sequence comes from uncultured Flavobacteriaceae bacterium, assembly GCA_964490235.1. Lineage (GTDB taxonomy): Bacteria > Bacteroidota > Bacteroidia > Flavobacteriales > Flavobacteriaceae > Nonlabens. Next base: position 9,561 of record CAZBCH010000038.1, read on the forward strand.
GATGGGAGAAGAAATCATGAAAAACGTAGGTAGCTTTCTTATAGTTGAATTAATGCGACAAGGAAAATCACCGCAACAAGCTTGTGAAGAAGCATTAAAAAGGATTACTGCAAAGAATAATAACATTGAAAACTTTCAAGTAGCTTATATCGCAATGAATAAAGCTGGAGAAACAGGCAGCTATTGCATTCATCCTGGATTTGCTAGAATGGAATATAAAAATTCTGTAAATACTAGAATAGAATCTGCGGCGCATTTAAAATTATAGAGATTGCTATAAAACAACCTACCAACAACCACCATTAATGGAAACTAAAAAAAATTACACTTCTGCATTTATCATCATTACGGTTCTCTTTTTTTTATGGGGATTTATTACTGTTTTAGTTGACAGTCTCGTACCAAGATTACGTGAGGTTTTTGAATTAAGTTATGGAATGATTGCTTTTTTACAGTCGGCATTTTTTGTGGCTTACTTTGTATTTTCAATTCCAGCAGGCGGCTTGATTTCTAAAGTAGGTTATCAACGTGGTGTTGTTATAGGTCTTATTACTATGTCAGTAGGTTGTCTTTTATTTTATCCTGCCTCAGAGTTTCGCCTTTTTAGTGTTTTTCTACTAGCTTTCTTTACACTCGCCGGTGGAATTACCATTTTACAAGTTGCAGCAAATCCTTATGTAGCAGTGTTAGGGCCAGAAGATAAAGCCAGCAGCCGACTAAATTTATCACAAGCATTCAATTCTTTTGGAGCAACTATAGCTCCCATGGTAGGTGCTGCTTACTTACTAAGCGATAAAATTTTAACTAGTGATGAAATAAATGCTTTGTCAACGGCAGAGAAAGATGCCTATTATATTCAGGAAGCATCGGCAGTGCAATCTCCGTTTTTATTGTTTTCTTTTCTCATTTTTCTTTTAGGAATTACGTTCTTGTTTATTAAGCTTCCTAAAATCTTAGAAGGCGAAAACACTGGTACTTATAAAAAAGCATTAGGCAAAAAGTCAGTTTGGCTAGGGATTTTAGGAATTTTCTTCTACGTAGGTGCCGAAGTTACCATCGGTACCGCTGCAGTGACCTATTTTATGGAAATGAATCTCGATTTGATAATAAAGGAAACACCATTCCTTAAAAATCTTTCATTCTCTATTATTGAGTTATTCGGTGGCAGTACTATAGACATTGATGGAAAAGGAATCGTAGGGGCATTTGTTACCTTCTACTGGTTGGGAGCAATGATAGGTCGTTTTATAGGATCTTATCTAACTAAAATATTTAAACCTACCATAATTTTAACAATGTTTGGACTTACGGCTGTTACCTTAATTCTAGTAAGTGTTACTACAACTGGATTAATATCCATGTGGTCGTTGCTGGCGGTAGGATTATTTAATTCTATCATGTTTCCTACCATTTTTACAACAACACTTGATGGACAAGGCGATTTAAAACCTAAAATTTCAGGACTGCTTTGTATGGCAATTGTAGGTGGCGGCGTGATCTTACCTATTTTCGGTTTTATCGTGGACTATTCTGGATTTAAAATAGCGCTCACCATACTCACTCTTTGTTATGGGTACATTGCCTATTTTGCTTATCGTAATCATTTGCGAGTGTAGTTTTAGAAAATAAGAGCCTAAAATTTGCTGGTTCTTCTGTTGTTTCTATATATTATGAATTTATTTATTCCGCTTTCGCGAAAGCGGAATTGACAAAGTAAACAGGACTACATTTATTGCTATAGAGTAAGACACAAATAACTTGAAATATAGAATGATTCAAATTCTATGTGCTCATTACTTCTGTTCTTTTGAACTATGTTTTACCTAAATAAGAAGTGTGTTTATTAAATACTTAAACTATAAAGCTATTAATTAAAAAGTAATTTCAAGAAGATTTGTAAAAATTAGCTAATAAGAGTTCCATAAATAACAGCTATTCCGATAGAAAATATTTGGAAATTAGCCTAATGTCATAGACTTCAAAAATAACGCAAGTATCAGCAACATAATTGATGCTGAGCAAGGCATATTGAATCCAATAAAAAAGCTCAACCTTAAAGATTGAGCTTTTTTAAAAATTATAATATGGAATAATTATCCTCCAAAGTCATCAAAACGTATGTTTTCAGGATCTACTCCAAAGTCTTCGGCCATTTTACCAACTGCGTTATTCATCAACGGTGGACCACAGAAATAAACCTCAAGATCTTCAGGCGCTTCATGCTTTGTTAAATATTGGTCGATTACCACTTGGTGGATAAAACCTACGAACCCATCACCGGACTCGTCATTAATATCTTCTTTTACTTTCCAGTTGTCTTCTTCCATAGGCTCAGATAATGCCATGAAAAATTTAAAGTTAGGAAATTCTCTTTCTAACTCACGGAAATGCTCGATGTAAAACAATTCTCTCTTAGAACGCCCACCATACCAGTAAGTTACCTTACGATCGGTTTTTAAAGTCTTAAATAACTCATACAAGTGAGAACGCATAGGTGCCATTCCTGCACC